>CAYRFY010000627.1:0-4866 GCA_964423635.1 uncultured Armatimonadia bacterium
GCCCGACTCGGCGATCCCGCCCTGCGGGATCGCCGCCTGGCCGTGGCACCGACCCCAGGCGAACCTCCGTGCCGTGCTCGTCGGTATTGGGGCTAAGCTTCGCTAGTAGTAGCGCAGGCTCTTGCGGGCATCATCGGCATACCGCGAGCCCGGCTCCATCTCCACGACCTTCTCCAGCATCGGTTTGGCACGCTCGAACTCGCCCAGCATCTCCAGGCTCTTGGCCAGGTCAAGCACATACAGGGCGTTACCCGCGTCCAGTTCGACGGCCTTCTCGAACGACGCAATGGCCTCTTCGAAGAGACCGGTGTTCAGAAGCACATGGCCCATGGCCCACAGGCACTGAGGCGATTCCGGGCAAGTCTCCAATGCCTGTTGCAGCAGGGGCAACGCCTGATCGTAGTCGCCGCTCAGACGCGCCTGGTTGGCCTCTTGAAACAGTCGCTCAGTGTTTTCGTCCATGGCATCACAACTTCTCGCGCGAGGCGCCGCTGTATCTTTGGTGATGGGTACTGCTACGCTACTTGCAGCCCAGTTTGGTCCCTACCGCCAGCCGCGCGCCGCGGAGGTACTCCTCGGCAGTCATCGGCCGCTTCCCCGCAGCCTGCACCTCATGCAGCCACAGCCGCCCGCTGCCACACTGCACCGCGAACCCGCCATCGCAGGCAAGTTCGACGACCTCCCCGGCTTCTCCTTCCTCCGCCCCATTACTTATTTGGGCACTTGCCGCGAGTACCTTAAGCCGCTTGCCGTCTATGTGCGTGAAGGCTCCCGGCCACGGGTTGTACGCTCTCACCTGCCGCTCCAGCCTCTTCGCCTCCCGCGTCCAGTCCAGTTCCGCGTCCTGACTGTGGATCAGCGGCGCGAAGGTGGCCCGGCTATGGTCCTGAGGGGTCCGCCGGGCCGTGCCGTCGGCGATGGCCGCGACCGCGTCCAACAGCGCCTGTGTCCCGATCCGGGTGAGACGAGCCGTCAGGGTTCCGCACGTGTCGTCGGGGGCGATGTCCAGGGCCTGCTGAAGCAGTATGTCCCCTTCATCCCAACCCGGCGCCACATATTGCACCGTCACCCCGGTCGTCTCGAGGCCCTGCAGGATGGCATGCTGCACCGGCGCCGCGCCGCGCAGCTCGGGCAGCAATGAGTAGTGTACGTTCACACACCGTCCGACGCTGCAGGGCAGGGGACCGCACGGCAGCCGCTGGCCGAAGGCCACCACCACACACAACTGGGCGCCCAGCTCGTTGATCCGTCCGCAAGCCTGCCCACACTCTCCGCTCTCCGGCTGGCAGACCGGCAGCCCCAGACGGAGCGCCGCGCTCTTGACCGGTGAGGGTTGGCCCCTCCCGGACCGTCCCGCGGGGCGGTCCGGCTGGGTAACCACCTGTACCACCTCATGCTCGGCGGCCAATGCCTCCAGGTACTCGGCGGCGACGGCCGGAGTGCCGAAGAAGCCGATACGCACGGGCTCAGCCCCCCTGCCGCCGCGCGCGTCGCTCCTGCAGCCGACGGAACCGCTCCGTAACCTCTTCCACCGTTGTCCCGTCCAGGCGGTAGCCGTCCTCCTCGTCCTCGTCCGGCACCACCCAGCACAGCGTCTCGCGCAGAGCCCGATCCAGGAACAGCACACCGTCCAGATGATCGATCTCATGCTGCAGCGCCCGGGCCAGAAGGCCCTGGGCCTCGATGCTGATCTCCCCGCCCTCGGGCGTGGTGCCCACGGCAACCACCGAGCCGGCGCGCGGAACCTCCCCGCGCAAAGTGGGCAGGCTCAGACAGCCCTCCATGGCGCCTTCCTGCCCGCTGCGCTCGGCGATACGGGGATTGAGCAGAGCGTGAATCTCCGTGTCCTCCTCGTCATCGGCCCGGACCACGATGACCCGCAAAGACTCCCCCAACTGCGGGGCGGCGAGCCCCACGCCGGGGGCTTCCACCATGGTCTGCTTCATGTCCTCGATCAGCGCAAGCAGCGCGTCATCCACATTGCGCACCCGCTTGGCCTTTTTCCGCAGCACCGGGTGGCCGCAGTAGACGATCTCTCGCGTAGCCATTTTCACTTGACCTCTTCGCAGCGTGTCACATCATATCCGTGGGATCGACGTCCACCACGACGACGGTCGACCCCGTCTCCCCCAGACGCTCAATGAGCGCGTCGGTGGGACGTCTCACCGCCTCGGGGTCCGGTCCCTTGAGCAGCAGGTGATACCGGAACTGCCCACGCAGTTTGTGTAGCGGCGCCTCGGCCGGACCCATGAAGTGGACCGCCCCCTGCTGGTGGGCAAGTCCCAACTCCTGCAGGATCACGGCACATCTTCGGGCCACATCCAGAGCCCGCTGCTCGTCCTCGTCGCTGCAGACGAGCCGAACCAGACTGGCAAACGGAGGATACCTGTTGAGCCGCCGGTATGCAAGTTCTCTGCTGATGAAGCTCTGGTAGTCGTGGTCGCAGGCGGTGGTGACGGCGTAGTGCTCTGGATTGAAGGTCTGGACGATGACGCGGCTGTCCTTGTTTCCCCTCCCGGCACGGCCGGCCACCTGAGTGAGGATCTGGAAGGTCTGCTCTCCGGCCCGGAAGTCCGGCCGGTTCAGACCCGTGTCGGCGTTGAGCACACCCACGAGGGTCACATCCGGAAAGTCGTGGCCCTTGGCGATCATCTGTGTGCCCACAAGAACATTGGCCTCGCCGGCGGCGAAGCGCCGCAGGATCTTTTCGTAGGCGTTCTTCTGGGTCGTGGTATCCCGGTCCATGCGCAGGACCCTGGCCCCCGGCACGGCCCGCTCGAGCTGATCCACCACGCGTTCGGTGCCCATGCCATGGAACCCGATGTCGTACCCATCGCAGTTGGGGCAGCGCTCCGGGACGGCCTCGTCACGGTCGCAGTGGTGGCAGCGCAGACGGCGGGTCTGGTGGTGGTAGGTGAGCGATACCGCGCAGTCGGGGCACTGCAGACTCAGGCCACAATCGCGGCACATGACGAAGGTCGAAAAGCCCCGGCGGTTCAGAAACACGATGGCCTGATTGCCTGCCTCCACACACTCGTTGAGCCCGGCCACCAGCTTCTCCGAGAACGCCTCATGCCGGCTGTCACGCGGCTCTCGTCGCAGGTCGACGATCTCGATCTGCGGCATCGGGCGATCGTCGATACGCTCGGGCAGATGCACGAGCTCGATCCCGCCACCGCCCTCGGTGGCCTGGTAATAGGTCTCCACCGATGGCGTCGCGCTGCCCATCAGGAGCACCGCGCCCTCCCCCGCGGCGCGCCGGGCGGCCACCACCTGTGCCGCGTACCGCGGCTCGCTGTCCTGCTTGTACGCCCGCTCATGCTCCTCGTCCACAACGATGATACCCAGATTGCGGCAGGGAGCGAACACCGCCGAGCGCGCGCCCACCACGATGTCCGCTTCCCCGCTGCGGATCCGCATCCACTCGTCGTACCGCTCACCGGCGCTCAAGGCACTGTGCAGTAGCGCCAGGCGGTCGCCGAACCGGGCCCTGAAGCGCCCAACCGCCTGTGGAGTCAAAGAGATCTCGGGAACCAGCACGATGGCGCTGCGCCCCATCTCAGCGGCCGCCTGGATGCTCTGCAGGTACACCTCCGTCTTCCCGCTGCCGGTCACGCCGTGGAGCAGCAGGCGGGCGCTTTGCCCTGACGACAACGCGTCCGTCACACGTTCCACCACCGCCCTCTGGGCGGGGTTAAGGTCCAGAGCGTGGGCGCTCTCGCCTTCGAACCCCCGGGTCTGAGGGGCCCGCAGGACGCGTTCCTGGCCTATGTGGGCCAGGCCGTCGCGTTCCAGTGCCCGCACGGCATCCCGCGGCAGATCGGCCATGGGCACGGCATCCCCGTCCGCCGCCAGCAGGCTGCTGAGTGCCTCGGCCTGCCGCGGCGCCCGGGAGGATAGCTGCTCAAGCAGCGCCACCCAATCCCGGTCGCTGTCCGACAGGTACGCCACCTGTCGCGTCTTGGGTCCGGCGGCCGGTCGCTTGAGGCGGCGAACCTCGCGCACCAGCCCCTTGTCGGCCAATGCTCTCACCGCCGCCCCGGCGCGGGAAACGCCCTCTCTTCCCCCGCCGAACAGCCTCCCCAGCTCCCACACGTTGCGGCCGTCCTTCTCTACCAGGGCCGCCAGCACCCGGGCCTGGTTCGCCGCGGCCTCCAGCGAGCGCCCTGCTCCGGGAGTCCGGCCCAGGTCGGTCAACTCCACGGTCCGTTCCGGCTTCCGCGCCGCGCCCGGGGGCAAGAAACACCTCAGGGCCTCCATGAGCGTGGAACGGTAGCGTTCGGCCAGCCAGCGTGCCAACGCGACCTGGGCCTCGCCCAGGAGGTCCTCGTCGGCACTCTTGTCAAGCATCGGGCGAACCGTCACCCCTGCGGGCGAACGGTTCGTCAGGCCCACCACATAGCCCGAAACCTGCTGCTTGCCCAACGGCACGCGAACGCAACTGCCCACCCGCACAGAATCGCGCAGGCTATCGGGCACCAGATAAGTCAGTACCCGGTCCAGGGACCGGGTAGCTAACTCGACGATGACTTCGCAATAGAGGCTCTCCGTCTCGTCGCCGAAGAGCGAGGGTTGTGACGGGTCCATGTTGTCTCGTGCCGTGACGGGGTACCTTCCTGCTGCGCGGGCTAGGTCCGATGTGTGCTTCTCTCCCGCCGCAGAGGAGGGCGGAGACACTCGCTTGCGTCCACAAAGAACCCCGGGGCCACCCCTTCCGCGTCATCCCGTCCGCGCGGCCCGCGTTGCAGTTGGAGCCGCTCCGGGCTGCGATGCCATAGAACCGTGGCTGGGAAGCCCGGCTGGCCCTGCTCATGTCATCCTGAGCGTCCATCTCGCGCAGCGAGATAGCGAAGGATCTCGCGATAT
>CAYRFY010000628.1:0-4862 GCA_964423635.1 uncultured Armatimonadia bacterium
TGTTAGCCCATCACCTTCCAGGCCGCAGGCACACAGCGCCGAGAGCCACCGTGCCTGCGGGCTTCCAAGCCCGCAAGCCGTGGCCGTTGTCGTTGTCTTTGTCGTTGTCGTTGTTAGCCCATCACCTTCCAGGCCGCAGGCACACAGCGTCGAGAACCACCGTGCCTGCGGGCTTCCAAGCCCGCAAGCCGTGGCCGTTGTCGTGGCCGTGGCCGTTGTCGTTGTCGTTGTCGTTGTTAGCCCATCACCTTCCAGGCCGCAGGCACACAGCGCCGAGAGCCACCGTGCCCGCGGTCTTCCAAGACCGCAAGGTGAACCATCTTGCGCACATCGGCAGTCACACCGTGTCAGGCCACCCGTGCCCGCGGGTCTCCAGGCCCGCAAGGTGAACCGCCACCGGTAGAGCTGAGGCTTGTCACGTTAATTGCGCAGGACCAGCCGGTGAGTGGCCTCTGCAGTGGTTGTCGCGTGTACCGTGCGGGTCCCGCAATGCCGGCCCCTCGGGCCGCCCAAGCGGCCCAATGGGTCGCCCGACTCTCCCGGACGCCCGCTTCGCGGGCTGGGAGAGGCAAGACGGTAAACGGCGTGCCGCGCGACAACCTACATCCCGGAGGACACTCCATGTACATCGGCGCTTCGACACTGCTACTTGCTCTGTTGGCCGCCAACTGCCCGGCGGCGGAGGGCGTCGTGTTCCACGCTTCTTTCGACCGCTGGCTGGTGGCCGACACCGCGGCCGGCGGGCGGACGCCGATCAAGCAGATCGGCGGAGCGCTGGCCGAGGGCAAGCACGGCATGGCGCTGGCCCTTGACGGCAAGTCCTACCTGGAGTTCCCCGCCGGCGCCAACGTCCCCGCCGGGCCGCTCACCGTGTGCCTGTGGTTCCGTCCCGACGACTGGGGCGCCAGGACCTATGACAACCTCTTCGGGTTCAGCGATACCGACCAAAACGCCCTGGAATTCGAGCGCTCCAACCCCGGCGGACAGCTTCGGATCGTGATGGGCGGTCCGGAGAGCACGGGCGGCGCCCAGACCCGCTCCATGTTCTCTCCCGAGCCCCTGGAGAACGGGAAGTGGGTGCACATCGCCGTGTCCGTAGATGCCGAGGCCGCGGTGGCCCGCTTGCTCATCGACGGCGAGCCGGTGGCCTCCCTCGAGGGCCCCGGCCCGTTCCCCAAAGAGCCGGCGTCCCTGCTGGTAGGCTGCGGCTGGGGCCGGCTGCAGCGGGCCGTAACCGGCCTCATTGACGATATTGTCATCCTGGACCACGCCGCCACGCCCGAGGAGGTCAGAAGCATCATGGAAGGCATTCGCCGTGATGATGCCACGACAGTCGTCGAGAACGCCGCGCTGGTGGCCGTGATGGACCGCCACAGCGGGCGGCTCACACTAGGCGGCACACCGGCCACCGGCGAGCAACTCATCGTCGGGCCCTGCACACCCCACGTGTACCTGGGCGAGCGCGAGGTGAGCTGGTCACACTTCGAAGAGCAGCCGGCCGATCCGGCCTTCCGGCGCCTCGGCGCCGCGACGCACCGCGTCTTTTCCGCCACCGACGAGGCGTCATCGCTCAGCCTGCGCTACCATGTACAGTTGCAGGACAGCCTGCCGCTGGCCTGCCTCTGGGTGGAGGTGCAAAACGCCGGGCAGGCGCCCGTCACGGTGAGCCGCATCCAAGTCCTCCTCAGCGAGCCGGGTAGCGGTGTGGCCCTGGGGGATAGCACCACGCGGCTGCGGGTATTCACCGACACCGGGGGGCTGATGCACTCGGGGACACATGACGTCCGCGTGCCCGAGGCCAACCACGCCGCCCACGGCGCCTTCGTGCTGGCCAAACCGGAGAGGCCCTGGGCCGCCTCGTTGTCCTTCGCGAGCTTCAAGACCGCCGCGGTGACCAGTGCGCTGACAATGGGAGAGGACGGCGAGCCGCAGCAGTTCGCGGCCGTCTGCGACTATCCCAATGGCTACGTCCTGGCTCCGGGTGACAGTCTGCGCTCCGAGGTGCTCGCCGTCGGCGTCTACGGAGGCGGCCACCAGGCGCTCTCGGCCTGGGCGGACACGGTGATGGGGGTCAACGAGATCGACCCGCCGCGCCATTGCCCCTCGGGCTGGAACTCCTGGTACGCGTACCGGCTCACGATCACCGAGGACATCCTGCTTGAAAACGCCCGCATCATCCGGGACCGCTTCGCCCCGCTGGGTGCCACGAACGTGCAAATCGACCACGGCTGGCAGTTCAAGGACATTGTGGGCAACTGGGTGCCCAACGAGCGCTTCCCCCACGGAATGAACTGGCTCAGCGATGAGCTCGCCAGGATGGGCCTGAGTTTGGGGCTGTGGGTGGCGGTGTCGCAAGTCTCGGAGTTCTCGCCGCTGTATCAGGAGCACCCGGAGCTGTTGTTCAAGAACCCGGACGGCAGTCCGCTCGTGGCCGACGCCAACTGGTACTGGGAGCCGCACGGGAAGACTTTCACCCTCGATCCCACCTCCCCGGAGGGCGAGACGCAGTACCGGAAGTTAGGGGAGCTCCTGCGCGGCTACGGCTGCGTGTACGTCAAGAACGACTTCCAGGGCAACCTGCTGAACGCCTCGGCCGTGCCGGCCGATAGCACGCTGACCCGGGGTGCCCCTGTGTACCGCCGGGCGATGGAGGCGTTCCGCGAAGGCATGGGACCGGACATGGCGTACCACGCGTGCAATGCGCCCTTGAACGTCGCCGCCGGCATGTGCGATGTGGCCTGGGTACACGGGGATCTGGGCAATCCCGGCGGGCGCTGGGACTGGCTGCGCCAGTTCGCCAGGGACTTTTGCTGCCGGGCGCACGTCTCGGGCAAGTTCTACTGGTCTGACCCGGACTATCTGCAGGTGGGCCAGGGCACCATGGAAGAGACCCGGGTGCGGATGGCGATGATGGTCCTGGGAGGCGGCCCGGCCTTCATCTGCGACCGACTGCCCGAGCTGCCCGAAGAGCGCCTGGCGCTGATCCCCCGGTGCCTGCCGGCCTACGGCCCCACCGCAACGCCTCTGGACCTGTTCGACCGCGATGAGTACCCGCAGATCTGGGACCTGCCGGTGGGGACCGACTGGGACAAGTGGCACGTGATCGGCCTGTTCAACCTCGACGAACACCCGGGACACATAGACCTCGACCTCAGCCGCCTGGGACTGCAGACCGGGGAGACCTACCTGGTCTACGACTTCTTCGCCGACAAGCTCCTGGGGGAGGCGGTGTGCGGAGAGCAGATGCAGGTGGTGCTGCGCTTCCCGATGCCCGCCACCGATGTGCGCGTCATCCGTATCGCCCGCAAGCGGCCCCATCCATTCGTGCTCTCCACGGACATGCACCTGACGCAGGGCGCAGTGGAGTTGCCGCAGGTGATGTGGGACGAGGCGGCCCTGACTTTGAGTGGCACAGCCACGCGTGCCCCCGGAATGGAGGGCACTGTGGTCCTCTACGTCCCGGAGGGCTACACGCCCAAGAGCGGTGGGCCGCAGGGCAGGCTGCTGCGGGTGCCATTGCGCTTTGAGGGCCCAGACTGCGGGTGGAGCGTGGGCTTCGAGCAAGGGGGGTAGAGGCGACCGTTGACCCTTCATCGCTTTGGGCCCGGCAGGGGCGCTCAGGAGAGATGCAGGAGGCCGGCGATCGCGCCCTGCGGGTGCAGGGACATGCGGGTCCGGAGAGCCGCCGGCAGGGTGATCGGCGGCTCGATGACTTCCCCGCCCGGTGCGTACCGGGTCGCCCTGGTCGCCCGTCGCTCAATCTCCCCCGCGCGATTGCTCCAATATTGTCACTTTTCTTCCCCATAATATCCCCACACCGTGCCCCCAGTCCGGTGTAGAATCAATATGACGTACCCAATCAACAGGGAAGGTGGTCCAGATGAGAAAAGCAGGCTTCACGCTCATAGAACTGCTGGTCGTCATCGCCATCATTGCCATCCTCGCCGCCATTCTATTCCCGGTGTTCGCCCGTGCCCGGGAGAAGGCCCGGCAGACCAGTTGTCTCAGCAATCTCAAACAGATCGGCCTGGCGGAGGCCCAGTATTCCATCGACTACGACGACAGCTCGCTGCCCGTGTACATCGTCGATCCCCGCACCTCGGGCCAGTTGCTGTTCTGGGCAACGCTGCTGCAGCCGTATGCCAAGAACATGCAGATCATGAGCTGCCCCAGCGACGAGGGTGACTATGCCCCGGCGACCTGGGTCTCACCGTACAATGCCGACATCATCAACGGCGTGTGCACCTACAGCTACGCGATCAACTGGATCAACACGTGGGACGGCAGCGTCTCGGCGTGGGCAGGCACCAGCAACCATACCGGCCCGCACTATCCGGGGACGAAGCTGGCATCCATCGGCTCTCCGGCGGAGACGATCTCCTTCGTCGAGGGCACCGCCAACGAGTTCTGGTCCTCAGCCCACCTGGAGCAACACCTCAATGCAGGTGTGGCGCGGCATAACATGCAGCAGAACATCCTGTTCTGCGACGGGCACGCCAAGTCGATGGCCAAGACCCGCACGCACCCGGCGATGTACACGGTGCAAGACGATGTGACTCCCGCGGGATGGGGCCCGCCGGCGAACTCCAACTGGTAGACGAAAGCGTTCGTGATCCTGCAGGGCCGGATCGGCGAGAACCCGCCGATCCGGCCCTGTCGTTGGGTGCCCATAGGGGAGCACTTCCCGATGCCCAAAGCGAGCCCCGGGGCTCGTCGCCGCCGTTGGCAGCCGCGCCGTTGGCCGGCCGACGAGCACTCCATCGGACGTTGGCAGAGACTGGTGAGAACCACCGTACCGGCGGGTCATTGCCACGCTCGTGCTTCCCGGCGCCGGGTGTGTGCCTCACCGTGCGGAACTGGAG
>CAYRFY010000629.1:0-4861 GCA_964423635.1 uncultured Armatimonadia bacterium
TCACCCCTGGCTCGTCGCTCCGCCAGACGGCCGAGACGGGACAAGGGAGACGCTCGCGCCGAACGCGAGCCATCATTCCGCGCGCGACTGTGGCCAAATGTGGCTCCAACGCGTTCATGCATAATCTCAGCTAGAGGTCCGGCCGAAGAGTCCGGCCGGCCCGGTTTCTGTCATTCTGGAGCGTCGGCGTCGCAAGCTCGAGCTTGCGACGCTTGGGCGAAGGATCCCGTTGAATGCCAGGGGATTGTACGAGCTGCTCTTGCCGGAAGCGGACGCTCTCAGAATGACACTCGTGGCGAAGGCGGGCTTTTCGGCCGCACGCCTACTGTCGTGACTGACCGGCGGCCTGCACGTCCACGATCGCCCTGGCCAGCCGACTGCGATAGCTGCGGTAGGCGCCCGGGCGCGGGGAGTATTCCCTGTAGGATTCCACGAGGCCGTCGTCCAGCGCCAGCAGCCGGCGGCTCTCGGCCAGGAGTGTCTCCTCCCCGGGCGCTGCCTGCGCCGCCTCAACCAGCGTTCTGAGGAGATGGAAGTACTCATAGTCCTCGACGCCGTCTCTCAGCAGCTCCAGGCGCACCGAGGGCCACATCTGAGTGCCTCCGGGGGCCGGGTAGACCAGGTACCCGTCGCCGGCCCGCGAGCACCGACTGTCCCACGGGACATCCGGCCACCTGGCGCCGCCTTCGCCCGCGATGTTCCCATCGCCCCAGTAGCTGGCGCCCCAGTGCAACTGCCCCGGCACCCGGTACCTCCAGTGCCGCCAGAATACCTGACGCGCCTCCAGGCCTCGGCCGGGAATGTAGTAGTGGGAGGCCACATAGTACCACCACACTCCCAGGCCCGCCGCGCGCGCCAACTCGGTGTGCTTGTGCACATCGTAGCAGTTCGCCGCCCCGAGGATGGTGGTGTCCGCCGAGCCCGCCAGTTCCGAGAAGGCGTAGTCATGCCCCTTCGTCGTGTTCTCGGGACTAAGCGTGAACAGTCTCTGCAGCAAGGGCGCCGCCTGCCTCACCAGCCGCCCCTGCTCCTTGATGTTCGGATAGTGGACAGGAGACGCCTCATCGCCCAACAGCACGTATGGGGTAGCCTCCGAGGCGAAGGGCTGCCGCAGCCACTTGTCCTGGAGGGCCACCATGCGCTCGGTGGTGTCCACCGGCACGCTGTCGACGGGGAAACAGTGCAGGCAGAAGGCCCGCTGCCCGCGGCTGAAGCAGTGCTCCAGCTCCCCCTCCGTATCCAGCGGGAATGGCGACACCCGGTACTGCAGGAGCATGTCCAGGTACTCCCGCCGGCGCTCCGGTGTCACCGAGCCGGGGTACATGGCCTCCCACTGCCCGCCCCAGACGGGGATGGAGAGGGTGAAGTGCTGAGTTGGCGAGAGGGTGAAGTCCCAGACCGTGACCCGCAGCGGGATGCGGACGGGGTCCAAACCCCGAGCCTCGACGGTGACCTCGCCGCGGTACAGTCCGGGGGGCAGGGTCTCGGCGGCCCGGAACCGCAGCCACACCGGCTGCAAGGTCCCGGCCGCGACAGCGAAGGGCGCCTCCAGGGGCATGAGCGGGTCGGGCAGCCAACCCAGGCTCTGATGGGGCTCCCAGAGGTTGTGGGCCTCCACGAAGCCCACGCGCCAGAGGCGGATGTCCTCCGTAGGCCACGAGACGTCCCCACCGGCCCGCCGCCTGAGCAGCGGCCCGACGGACACCCGCACGTCCTCGAGGGGCGTCTCCGACGGCGCCGCCAGCACGAGTTGGGCGCTCTCCAGCTCACCTCGAGCCAGCTCCAGCCGCAGCGTCCCGCCCCAGCGTATCGCCGCCAGGGCCTCGGCGCCGAGTGCGCCTGTGGCAGCGGGCTCCCGGGGCACCTTGACCATGGTGTCGGCAGTACCGACCCGGAACGCGTCTCCCGCCGCGGGCACACAGAGGCAGGCGACGGCAAGTAGCGCGGTTACCGTCACGCTGAGCGAATCGCCACGACGCTGGAGCCCACACGATCTGAGGCAGAGCATGGCTGGCCCTCCGGAGCGATGGAGTGTGGCTGTCGATGGACCCCGGCGACGGCGGCGGCACCGGCATTGGCACCTCAGGGCAACCTCTCCCCTGTCCTCCGGAAGTGCTCCCACCGGCGGCGGTACTCGGCCTGATAGTCCGCCACGGCCCGCGAGTAGCTCATCACGGGGGCGTCGGAGCGGATAGCTCCGGTGAGCACGAGCCGCCGGGCGCCGACGGGGACCAGCACATGCCCCTCCTGCACCGCGGCGGGCTCCCCGTCCAGCTCCGCCTTTGCTGCCTCGTAGAACCACGGCACCCGCACCAGCAGACGGGCCGGCGGGTTGCGAAACGCCGCGGGCAGGTCGAGGACCAGTCTCCCCTCCTCGGCCGCGACGGTCATGTCTATCGGCCCGAAGGCGCTGGGGGCCTGCCGGACCTCGATCCGCTTCCCCGGCTGTACCCAGTCGGGAGACACCGCCGACAGCAGATACAGGTCGTCATCTTGCTCCCGCAGCAGCATGTTGCGGAGCACCTCGATGGTCTTGGCGATGGTGAGGCCCTGGGGCAGGATGTTGTGGCAACTGCTGCACTCCCGGGTGCTCCACGGGACCGTCCCGAACTCGCCGGGCAGATGGGTCGAGGAGGTGTGCAGGAGCAGGGCGTAGAGCTCCTTGACCGCCCACTCCTGATCCCACGCAGTGCCGCGCACCAGCGAGACCTGGGTGTTGTTGGGCGTCTGCCAGTAATGCAAGGTGGGCTGCTCGCTGAAGATGAACTCCTCGCCGCGCCTGTCCACCGCCGAGGGCCATACGTAGCGCAGGATGCCCTCCTGGTACTCCTCCCGCGAGTGGCGCAGCGTCGCCTCCACCCGGGGATCGAGGGGGTCAAAGTGCACCTCGGGGTAGAGGGTCTGCAGGTTGTCCCAGTCGTTGCCGTCCAGGGTGCGCTCCAGGGCGGGCGGGATGTAGCCGCCGGTCTGCTCGGTCTGGGCAGCAAGGTGCGGCTCGAAGGCGGCGCGGAACCGGTCGTACTCCGCGGTGAAGGCCTCGGCGTCGTCCGGCCTGCCCATCTCCGTGGCCAGGAGCGCCGCGCACTTGAGGCCCGTCAGGGTCCAAAGCTGCTGCCCGGTCTGGCGGCAGTTCTTCAAGAACGCGTCATCGCCGATGGTGCATACCGGCCACAGGCCCAGCGGGTCGGCCTGCGTCAGGCGCTGCTCCCAGGAGAAGGCCTCCAGCACCCCCGGATACACCCGTTTCAGAAAGTCCCGGTCGCGCGTGAGCCGGTAATGCCTGGTCCAGCCCCAGATGTTCCAGCCGAACAGCTCCCAGTACTCCAAGTCAGGGTGGCGGTGCATGCGGAAGGCGCCGTCTTCGCACTGCATCTTCCGCCAGTACAGGAAGCCCTCGCGCGCCACCTCAGCCAGGCCCATGTAGTCCATGGCCAGCAGCATGTTCGTCGGGTCGCTGCCGCCGTACCAGTCGTGATAGTGGAACTTGTTGACATTGGCGATGGTGTCACCGTCGATGTGGTCGACGGCCGTCAGGTTGGCGATGGTGCCGGCCTCCAGGTACTGCTGGACCTTCTCCTCGGGGAAGTGCAAAGGCACGCGCTCGGTGACTTGCTCCCGCCACGCATCCATGGTCGCGATCAGGACGGAGTCGTAGTCGGCGGCCAACACCTGCGCGGCCCGCAGACTGCCCTCGGGCAGGGGCACGATGGGGACCTTGTACACGAGGCTGCGGCTCTCGCCGGGAGCAAGCTGCAGGCAGTAGGTCACGATGCCTACGGGCGAATGCGGGTCGCAGGTGGGTGTCGGGTCCGGATTGCCGGACAACTCGCCGGAGAAGTACCGCACCATCGAGAGGCCGTTGTCGCGCAGGCACAGGGAGGTCGCAAGGGGCGCGGGGTCGGCCGGATAGGTGTGCACGAGCCGGTCGCCGCGGAGCAGGCCCTCCGGCCCGAACCGGTACTTCCACTGCGGGTCAAACTGCGTCTGGCCGGCCACCAGGTCTTCCGGCATGTTCTCGAAGCTCTGGCGGAAGCGATAGTCGGCCACCTCCGTCGAGCGCGTATTCACCGGCCCCCGGAACCGCCAGCCGGTGGAGAAAAACGCCGCCCGCGGCGCGGAGGTGGTATTGCTCACCATCACCCGGATGAAGAGGACCGGCAGCCCCTTCAGCCTTTCGCCCAGGTCGGCGGCGAACATCCGCCAACCGTAACCTACACCCTCGTCCCACAGGGCGTACTCCACCGCGGGCAGGTAACCGTCCAGCAGCGTCCGACTGCGCTGCCGGGTGGCCCGTGGCGGATTGCCGATGAAGAACATCAGCTCCCCGAAACCGGTGTAGACATACCCCTCCGGCGTCACCTCGGCGGCCACCGGGGCCCCGAAGACACCCAGCACATCATTGGGATTGGCGAAGTAGCTGAAGGGCTTGTCCGGCGGGTCGATGACGTCGGGGTCCAACATGCCATAGCGGTCCGGCATGGGTCTCACCTGCCCTGGGTCTGCATCGGGTGGGGTGCTCTTGGCGGCGGTGCCTCCGGCCGCCTGTGAGTTGCGCCGTCTACGGAGGGATTCCTCCCCGGAGTGCGTGAGGCGGAGGAGGCCGGGCCGCCCGGGGGCCGGGCTTTCTCGCCCCACGGGCGCGGGCTGTCTCGCCGTAGTGGCGCAGGCTTTCTCGCCGTAGTGGGGCGGGCTTTCCAGCCGTAGTGGCGCGGGCTGTCTCGCCGTAGTGGGGCGGGCTTTCTCGCCGTAGTGGGGCGGGCTTTCCAGCCCGCCGCCGTTGCTGTCGGTGGGCCACGTCGGCGCGGTACAGGCCCGCGCCCTACAGACCGTCGCCGGGGGGTAACATCGGCGCGGTACAGGC
>CAYRFY010000630.1:0-531 GCA_964423635.1 uncultured Armatimonadia bacterium
GCAACTGGTGCTGTCTGTAGGCGGCGCATTCGGCGGGTACGGTGCGCTGGTGAGTGTCTGCCGTCACCACCACCCATCCGGACTCGCCGACCCAAGGGAGCCAGACCGTATCGGGGGTCGACGGTACGAAGCGCTCGCGGAGGTGGACAGCGTCCACCTCCAGCATGCGCAGTATGCAGGGGATGTCGTCCGACAGACACTCGTCGACGAAGTAGGTCATTCTGCTTCCAGCGACAGCTCGTATTCCAGGGCCTGCTCAACCGCTTCGACGGGCACACGGAACCTCTGGGCGACCCGGGGGGCCGAGGCTCCCTCAGCCTGCATGGCTCTGTACAGCGAGAGTGTGGGGACACCCGTCTCAGCGTCGATTGGGGCGCCGAACGACCGAGTGGGGTCAAGCACGACGCGCTTGTCTTTGCCCAGCGGCCAGAACCGCGCGATGATGCCATCCGCACAGTCGACGGAGTGTATGTAGAAGGGGCGCACGAACTCCTCCACGACGATCTGACCGTTGTGTAGTTCCTCGGTCAG
>CAYRFY010000630.1:541-4860 GCA_964423635.1 uncultured Armatimonadia bacterium
CGGGCGCACCGAAGCCAGCTCGGGTCTGACAGCGAGCTCACCGAACACGCGCTTGCCGTCGGTGGCCAGCCGCTCCAACGCCAGCGGATGCCTGCTGTCAGTGACACGAGACAGGCGCTCGGCTGCGGCGCGGATGACGGGCAGTGAGACGCCGTGGGAGCGGAACTCTTTGACCAGCCGCAATTCCATCAGGTGCAAGAACGTGAGTACCGGTTCGTCATCGACACCGGCAAGGGGGGGAGTGGCGATCACGGCGGGCGCCTGGCGGCGCCCGCCGTGAGTGTTGTAGAAGTACCCCCTCACCCAGCGGCTCACCTTCGCCCGTGGGACTACGAGCAGTCGGGCGCAGTCGGCCAAGGAGTACAACCCGACGCCAACGAGGTCTTGGGTGGCGGTCATGATCGAGCCTCCTTGTGAGTGATGGTCTCACAGTACAGCCTGCGGCAGGCGGGTGCAAGGCGTTAGGACTGTCGACACTTGTCGGTCCGCAAATATACCTTTTTCAGCAAATATCGCAAACCCTACGTCCAGAACGCATACTGCGGCTTGCGCGTCAGCATCGCCAGCAGCGACCACAGACCCCCTACCGCGAACTCGCCCAGAATCACCCCCAGGGCCAGGGGCAGGCCTCGGCGATAGGTCTTCGGCCCTTGATAGCGCATGACCAGGGTCTTGATCCCCCAGCCGATGAGCAAAGCCAGCCAGATCAGCCGTCACGCCCGACGGGCGGGCTACCTCCGCTGCAACTCGCGCAACAGTCGCCGCGTCCAGAGGGAGGCCTCTGCGCGGTACCCATCCGGGTCACCGCCATCAACTGCGCGCAGGTCGGCCACCAGGCGTGGACCCACCGCACCCTCGCCGAACAGCGCCTCGAGGTAGTCGGCCAGGTCATCCAATACGGCGGCGTCGAGAGATCCTGCCAAGTGCCGGGCCAGGGCCGGCGGGCCGCCGGGGAACGTGCGGATGAGTGCGAACAGGTCATAGACGTGCTTGGCCACCGGGCCGCCTCTGGTTCCGAGGGAGGCCTTCACCTTTGTGACCAGCAGACCTGCCAGGCCGGCAACGTACACGGTCGCCTCGGCCACTTGCCCGGTGGGCAGATGGCCGCGCAGGAGCATGGGCCGACGGAAGCGCACGGCGATGTCGCCGTCCCAAAGAGGCGCCAACTCGTAACCCGCCACGGATACCGCGCCCCCTGGGTGTCCGGCCGGCGGCAAGGCCATCATATCCACCCGATAGCGGTTGCCGCTTAGAAGCTCGCGGAACCACTGGAAGCGATCCGGCCCGACGTAGCCCGATGACCGCAGAAGCCGCACCATCTGCTCGATTCGCTCCGGCACCGCCCACCCCACGGCCACATCGACATCCATGCTGCCGCGGTGTCGAACCGAGGCGTCCGCGCTCCTTCTCTGGTGATACTCCGTGAGGGCATACACGGCCCACCCGCCGACGAGGCAGAAGTCGGGTAGGGTCTCCTGAAGCAATACCCCCAGTTCCAGAACAACGCTGTAGCACTCGCGCTGCTGCAGTGGGAGCAGGTCGTGGACCTCCACCACAAGACAGTCATCACCCATGGCCAAGCAACTCCTTCGCCAGTTCTTCCGCTTGCTCGGCATGCCGCCCACCCGCCGCACTCAGGTCCAGGAATAGCTGAACAGGCGAGACAGGCGCAGCGGGTTCGTGGCCGAAGCGCACGGCCGCGGCGGCCGGGAGGTACAAGAGGCCCTCATCAGGCGCCGAGTGCAAGATGACATTGGGTCCCGACAGCACGGGCTCCAGGTCGGCTACCTGTACGAGTTCGCCCTCTGGCCCTGCCACGTAGGCGTGGACGATGTCATCGCGAAGGAAGCTCCCATACCGGCCCGCACCGGCAGACAGGGTCAAGCCCAGACGCACCCCGCTGACCTCGGCTGCTCGTGAGAGAGACTCCACAATTGCGTCGGTGCTGTTGGCCAGAGCCCGGTACCTCCCGGCCGCCCGTAGACTACGGCGCCAGGTATCCCGCCAATAGGACGCCCAGGTTTGGATGAGGTCGCCCGGCCTGTGGATGAGCACCTTCTTGCTCGGTCCACGTCCGGTGGTGTCTGCATAGTGCTCGGCGAGGAGGAAGCCCACCGTCGTATGCGCCGTGTAGGGCGTCACGGCCGCCTCATTCGCCAGGTCGGTCTGGTGCCAGTGCCGTCCCGGGTGCGATAGCAGCACCCGAAGCACCCGCTGGCGCTTCATCGCCCGCGACCCGAACACGGATACCTCCGCCGTGGGTACACGCCCGCTGCTCGCCAGGAGAATGGACGCTTCGCGGGCGAGTGGAACGACCGGTTTGTCTTGGCCCGAGCGCTCGATGAACAGCCCTGGGAAACGTATCCGGCACGCTCCGTACAGGTCGATGAAACCGATCCCGCAGCTCCGATCGCCGGCGGAGTCCACGGCGGCCTGATCCATCTCCGTCAGCAGGCGGACCAGGGGCCGAGGTGCTCTGGGGAAAAAGAGCACTGCTGAAGCCCGACCTCCGGGACCCTCGGCCGCCCGCACGACGGCCTGCAGGCGCTGGGCCACGTCTCTCACGGTCCCGGCCCTGGGAGCCACGACCATTGCCACGTGCAGCGATCCATCGGTGCCGTCCGAGGCGATGCGCAGCCTCAACTGCCCCGGACCGGGCTCCGTCTCCGCTCCCGCCAGCCGCCAGCCTGTGCCCTTCAACGCGGCTCCCACTACTCCCTCCAGGGCACTGCTGAGAGTCTCCTTGCCAATGCCCATACTGGTCTCCGATCTGCTGCGAAGAGGATATTTGCTAGATCACAAATATACCCCTTTCAGCAAATATCGCAAACCCTACGTCCAGAACGCATACTGCGGCTTGCGCGTCAGCATCGCCAGCAGCGACCACAGACCCCCTACCGCGAACTCGCCCAGAATCACCCCCAGGGCCAGGGGCAGGCCTCGGCGATAGGTCTTCGGCCCTTGATAGCGCATGACCAGGGTCTTGATCCCCCAGCCGATGAGCAAAGGCAGCCAGATCAGGCCCGTGGTCCAGTCCGCCGCGATGGCGTACGCGATGGGGTGGAACTGCCACCAGACGAACCGCGTGCGCATGAACATCAAGAGCGAGGCGAACCCAAAGCCAAACACGATGCCGATCAGGCCCGACCAGTTCGGTGTGTACGGCTGCTGCAGCCAACTGCCTATCAGCACCCATCCTCCCGGCGACAGGCGCCGCGCCGGCTCCCCCATCTGCTCGACACCCTCCCGAAAGCACAGGTGCAGGAGCGCCCACACCGCCGCGTAGCAGCCCAAGACCGTGGCCAGCCCCATCGCTGTGGCAATCTGCCGGCGGTTGACCCCCAGGACCTCCCCGATCTTCATGCCCTCGAGCTGGTGCGGCATCGGGACTCCCGTGTACGCCCGGTTGAACCCGAAGAACAGAGCGAAGGAGGAGAGCTCCCGCGGGGTCATGTTGCGGGTGCCGGTGAAGGTCAGAAGGACGTGGTCGGGCCCGGCGAAGTGGAAGCCGTGGGTGGGCGCGCCGGCCTCGGCGCGGACCTTGGCGATGGCCGTGTTGATGACCAGGTAGAACACGATGTAGAACAGACCGATCCATACCGGCATCCCGAGACTTGCGCCGAAGGCCGTGGTCAGCACGAGCCCGACCGCGAGAGTTCCGAAAGCCAGCCGATACTCGCCGGCCTCGGCCGCTGTGACGGCCGACCGTCGGTCCTCGGTCTCCTGCGCCCCGTGCCACACGGCGTTCCACACCGCGGCCAGATGCCTGCGCGCGGCCCACAGACTGAACAGCACCACCGCGATGTAGCTACCGATCCCCTGCTCCAGCATGGCCGGCGGGTAGCTGTGGCCCGAGGAGGTCCACGGGTAGGGAGACGGATAGCCCAGAGCCGAGAATGCGAAGCGCTGCAGGCGGAAGAACAGGAGGAAGAACCAGGTGGAGAAGGTCAGGTCCGAGGGGAGAAAGTACGCCGTACCGATGATAAAGGGGTAGAAGGCGATCCCGGTGGTCGTCAGCGCCCCCGACCAGCGCGGGGAGAAGTTGAGCCAGCTCACCTTCACATTGAGCATCGACAGGGTCGGGAAGTGCAGGGATAGCCCGTTGACGATGTCGACGATCGCCGACAGCGCGAAACCCAGCCACATCAGCTTGCTGCGCCATAGACTGTGGGTACCGGCGGCCGTCATCTCCAGCGGCAGAATGGTCAGTGGGAAGCTGAGCCTCTCATGCTGGGTCCACTGCCGCCGGATCAGCACATTGATCGCCAGACACATCATCTGCAACACGGCGATGAACGAGGCCCAAAGCAGGCCGGGCA
>CAYRFY010000631.1:0-4841 GCA_964423635.1 uncultured Armatimonadia bacterium
CCGGCCCGAATCGCGTCCGGAGGCCGACGCCGGCCTTCCAGGCCGGCTTGGCGGGTCCCGTGCGGCGGGACCCGCCCCACCGACGGCCGTTGTGTCGCCTCAACGCATGTACGGTTGTAGTGCTAGCCCGGGGCGAAAGCCCCGGACCGGGCTCAGCGCCCGATCTCCACCTCGAGATCGTCGGCATACAAGACCACCGTCTCTCCCGCGGTCGCTTTGGCCTCCAGCACGACCTCCAGAGGCGGCACGTCCTGCCGCCGGTTGCCGTCCCCGGCGCCGATGTCCTGCGGCGGGTCGGCCCGCAGGTCCCAGGATACCCGGCGCCAGCCGGTCCAGTCGATGCTCTGTCTCTTGCCCCAGAAGCACTCACCGGAGCCGTCGCGCACCCTGAGCCGGTACTCGCGGCCAGAGCCGTCGCCGTAGAGCCACAGGCTTAGCCTCCGCACCGGCATGTCGTAGGCGAGCTTGATTGTGAACCACTTGATGTTCCAGCGCTGCGGCGGGCCGGCGGGCAGGGTCACCTGCAGAGTGCAGGAGCTCTTGCCCGACTGCGCCTGCTCCCGGGACAGCTCGGCGCGGCCGAGCACGGCCTCTCCCGCGTCATTCTCCTCCGGCTCCGGGTACACCCTGGACCAGGGGTTGTGGGCCTCGAAATCGTACCTGTAGACGATGCCGCCATCGGCGGTTTTTGTGGCGCCGGGCGGGAGAATCGAGGGGTCCTCCTCCGGGGCCGGTCCCCGGGGCTGTGGCCCGATGTCCGGGCCTCCGTAGGCGGAGCTGAAGGCTCCGCCCTTCCCCGGCGAGGCCCGGCTTGTCCAGAGGGTACCGTCGATGAACCGGGGCTCGTGGAGGAAGGAGTGGGCGTCATTGCCCGTGGCGGCCCGATAGTCCTCAAACCGCTCCGGCGGATACAGCGTTCCGGCGATGCTGAGGCGTCCGGGATGGTAGAGGTTGTGGTCGGCCAGGTACGAGCCCCGGGCGGTGACCTCGGCGGCTTGGGCTCCGGAGATGATCGAGTTCACCACATACGCGGTCCCCTCGGCCTCCACATCCAGCGCCGTCTTGCCGCCCTCAAAAAGACAGTGCTCCAGCACGCCGGCGGCGCCGCCGCCGATGGCGATCCCGACCTGCTCGCCCGTACTGCGCACTATCACATTGCGCAGGTTGGTGACACTGCGGCGTAACGGGTGGTAGTCGGCAAGGGGGACGTTGCCGTAATCACCGCGCGAAAGCGCGATGTTGGTCGGGCTGCCAAAGACCTCGCTGTCGATCACCGAGTGCATGCCGCCCAGGAACCAGATGCCCTTGGAGACATTGTCATGCACCGACAGGCCCGAGTAGTGGCTGCGGGCGAAGTTCACGTCGGCGATGCCGTGCCACTGATTGTGGGCAAACTCGGCGTCCCGCACGTAGCACTCGCAGTTCTCATGGCAACTGAAACCCTCGTCCCCGTTCCACAGCCCGCGGATGTGCTCGAACCACAGTGGGGCGCTGCCGCCGTGGATGTTGAACCCGTCATTGTAGAAGTGCTCGCAGGTGAGGTTCCGCACCACGATCTGCCCGGTCCCGGTGGTGAGCACTCCGGAAACGCGGACACTCATGAGCAGGTCGTAGTCGACGGGCGTCTTGTCCGCGGCCGGGCGGAAGTACAGGCGGCCCTCCTGCCAGCACCACTCCTCGGCCGAGAGCCCCGCGGCCGAGGGCCCCTGCCTGTAGCAGACCCCGGGGCCGAAGAGAAACTTAACCTCCTGCGCCCGGGCGACAGAGAACACCTCACCCCTGCGCTCCCAGCCATCCTGCGGGGCCGGGTCGGCTCCCGAGAGCGTTGCGCCATTGCCCTCGATCAGAAGCGGCGCCGCTGCGGTGCCGCCCACGGTGAGCGGTAGACTCTCGCGATAGGGCGCGGCGGTCTTGACGATCATCAGCGTGTCCGAGGTGCGCAGGGCCGCGACGGCTTTGCCCAGGGTCCGGAACGGGGCGGTGATGCCGTCATTGCCGTCATCGCCCTGCTCGCCGTCCACCGTGTAGGTGGTGGCCGGGGCGGCGGGGGGCAGGATGAGAAGCAGGCCGAGCAAGAGTAGACGGGGGGAAGGGGCCATCGCGGTCTCCTGTCGGGCGTGTGGGCTCGAGGGGCAGTTCGACGGCGCCAAGAGGCGGACCTTGGGAGTGCTCTCCATGTTGAGTCCGTCGCCGTTCGCCGTCTCCGTTCTCCTTCCGTCTCCGCCGTTCTCTGTGCTCTCCGTGCGCTCCGTGTTGAGTCCGTAGCCGTCGCCGTTCTCCGTCGCCGTTCTCCGTCCCCGGCTCACCGCCGGTACGGCCTGACCTCCCGGACCCCGGGGAGAGCCGGCCGCCTCCCGGGATCGATCAGACGCCTCAGCGCGCGCATGTCCCCGGCCCGCCGCTCCTCCTCATCGGGAGTCTCCATGATGAAGGGCAGGTGGCAAAGCGAAGGGTGGTTGAGGATCGTCGCAAATCCCGCCTTGCCGATCTCACCGTGGCCGATGTGGGCGTGGCGGTCCAGGTTGGAGCCCAATGCGCCTCGGGAGTCATTGGCGTGGATCAGGCGGATACGGTCAAGCCCGAAGCTGTCCTCGCAGGTTGCGAGGAACTGCTCCAGCCCGTCGCGGGTGTGGATCGGGTAGCCCGCGGCATAGGCATGGGCGGTGTCGATGCAGACGTGCAGAAGCTCGGGGTAACGCGATTTGGCGACGACGGCTCCGAGCTGCCGGATCTCCGAGCCCACCAGCCATCCGGCGCCGGCGCAGTTCTCCAGCACTACCGGCACCTTTCCACCCGCCGCCTCGAGGGCCTCGTCCACGGCACGCGCCACCCTGCCCAGCCCCACGGCCATCTTCCCCCCCTCTCCCACGCTGCCCAGATGCACCACGACACCGGCGGCCTGAATCATCGCGGCCCGGCGCAGCTCCTCGGCCAGGGCATCGCGGCTCTTGGCCCGGAGGGGTTCATCCGCGGTGGCCAGGTTGAGAAGGTACATGCCGTGGACGAACAGGGGGGCGATTGCAAGGCGCGCCAGCTCCTCCACGAACCACGCCGCCTCTGCGGGGTCCATGGGCGTCCGTGCCCACTGCACCGGAGCGGCGGTGAACACCTGGATGGTGGTGCAGCGCTGGCGCACGGCCTGCACGACGGCGGTGCGCCAGCCACCGGCCTTCTTCACATGAAAGCCTAATCGCATGGGCAGAGACTCACGGGTCTGGGATGAGCGCTGGGAGTGACGCCAAAGCACGGCAACAGCCATGTAGGCGCGCGGCCTGCCGTTTTGGCCCTCTGATCCGCCGGGGCCGGCTGGCCGGCAGGGCCTCAACGATAGCGGGGCCGTCTGCGTGTGGGCACGACGTGCCTGCGGCCGAGGACGAACGGGAGCGGCCCGCGGCCAATCGCCTCAGTCCAGCGGATACACGGCCTGCTCGTGCACGGCGTCCAGCATCGCCGCCAGATTCCGGGGCGGCGTCCTGGCCTGCACGTTATGGATCGGGTTGAAGACGAAGCCGCCGTCGGGGCCGAAGGTCCGGCAGCGCTCCAGCGCCTGGGCCACCACCTCCTCCGGTGTCCCGTGGGGCAGCGTGCTCTGGGTATCGACCCCACCGCCCCAGAACACCAGCTTACCTGAGAACTCCCGGGCCAGCTCGGCGGCGGCCATGTTCCGAGCCGTGACCTGCACCGGGTTGAAGATGTCCACCCCCATCTCCACGAAGATCGGCAGGAGCGCTCGGTTGGACCCGCAGCTATGGTAGAAGGTCTTGGCCCCGGTGTTCTGATGGATCCAGTCATTGATGCGTCTGAAGTTGGGGGCGAACAGCTCGGCGAACAGCTCGGCGAACAGCTCGGGGCGGAATAGCTCCCCCCGCTGGGTGCCGTAATCATAGCCCGAGACCAGCCAGGCCACGCAGCGCTCGCCCACGGCCTGCTTGTACAGTCGGGCGCTTTGTATGGCGCTGTCGGCGAGGGCCTCGAGGATCTCGGCGCACCAGGTGGGCTCGGTGGCCAGGGCCAGCATCTGATCGCCGAAGCTCAGAGGCAGCTCGAGTCCTCCGGCCCAGAACTCGCCGATCAGGGCGTAGTCCGTGCTCTGGTGCAGCTCGCGGGAGCGTTGGGCGGCGAACTCCAGGGCCTCCTCGTCCAGCGGGCGCAGGGAGGCGGCGTATTGGGCGGGGTCGGGCAGGTCCAGCTCCGCGCTCATCTTGGTCTCGCCGATGGTGTCGAAGTAATAGCCGCCCCGGGGCATGCGGGCGACGTAGGGGCCGCCGAGATCTCGTGCATCGCGGATGAGCAGGTCGCCGCTCGGGTCCTCTTCCGGGGAGAACTCGGCGGGCATCAGCACGTCCGTGCCGTCCCACAGCCGCCAGGGCCGCCAGCGATCCATGCGCAGTCCGTACTCCGGGCGAAGCTGGGGCACGGGCACGGTGTCGATGTGGAACCGCTGCCTGAAGGGCTCCTGTACCTCGGCCAGCATCTGGAAGACGTCGTACACCCGGGGAGGGTCCTCGGGGAGACCGGCATGGCGGCAAAGGTCGTGGTAGGCGAATACCGAGATGCCGGTGACCCGCGAGCCGCCGAGATCGATGGGGACACGGTCCGGCCGTTGGTGGTTGAGTGCCAGAGCGACGCGCTCGCGGGAGGTCATCTGCGCCACCTGCCTGGGCTGCGCGGGTGTGGGGTGGAGGGCCGCCTCGGGTCGGTGCCACGGCCGGACGGCGATCCCGCGAGGCGGGATCGCCGAGTCGGGCTGGAAAGCCCGACCTACGCGGATACCGAACGGCCAGACGGAGGGCCGCCTCGGGTCGGTGCCACGGCCGGACGGCGATCCCGCGAGGCGGGAT
>CAYRFY010000632.1:0-4818 GCA_964423635.1 uncultured Armatimonadia bacterium
GTGGGGCGGGCTTTCCAGCCCGCCGCCGTACCCGCCGTTGGTGGGGCGGGCTTTCCAGCCCGCCGCCGTACCCGCCGTTGGTGGGGCGGGCTTTCTAGCCCGCTGCCGTACCCGCCGTTGGTGGGGCGGGCTTCCCAGCCCGCTGCCGTACCCGCCGTTGGTGGGGCGGGCTTTCCAGCCCGCCGCCGTAGCCGTAGGCCGTTGCCGTAGACGCCGTTGCCGTTCGCCGCTGACGCCGTTGACGCCGTCGATGCTGTGAGACGTTGACTCGCGACCCGCCGACTCGTGACTCGTGACCCGCTCCTCGCGCCCTACGGCGCGACGAGCGCAAAGTTTTGCGTCACAGAGCCGCCGGCGGTGATGGCCACCGGCACGGTGGCGGCTCGGGAGCCCGGATGGAGGGCCTCGAGGCTGTGGTTCCCCACGGGGAGGTCCAGGACGTACTGGCCGTCGGTGCCGCCGACCGCGACGAGTGTTGACCACTCAAACCATGGGCCGGCGGGGAGCGAGAGGCCCGCGGCGGCCGAGACCTCGGTACGGGTGTCGGCGGCGATGACGGGTTGGTACGGCGCGGCGAGCTTGTCCGACAGCAGGGCGCCGGACAGCGGGCTGCCGTCTCGCGTCACGCTGCCTCGGACCAGCCCGGTGGCGGCGGTGCCGTCGACGGTCAGGTTGAGATTGGCCTGGGCATTGGAGTTGCTGGAGATGGAGACATAGGCCACATCGGCGGCGTAGCCGGCCAGGGTGGCGGTCACCAGCCAGTTGCCGTAGAGGGCGGGGCCGAGAGTGAAGGTGCCGGCGGCGTTGGCGATGGCCATCATGTAGGAGTGGGTCGCGCCTGCAGCGGGCGGAATGCGGATCGGGCCGGAGCCGCCGGCGATGGTGCTCGCCGCGTCCTTGACCGCCGTCACCTGGGCGAACGGCACGACGGCGCCGGTATCGGCACGCCGCACGGTTCCGGTGATGCGGCCGCCCTCGATGATATTGCTGCCGCTGACATCCACATTCCCGTTGCTGTCCAGGGCGGCCACCACGTGGGTGCCGGTACTCCTGTCAGTGGGTTTGGTGACCCCGACAAGGTACGTCCCGGCACCGGCTCCGGCGAGATGGATGTTCCCGCTGCCTCCGGAGAGAGCGCCCATGTCGTAGCCGTTGAGGTAGACGTGATAGTCTTCCGGGTCGGCCCCGCCACCGTCGCCTCCCTTGTTGAACCAGTCATCCCAGTTGCGGTTGATCTGATCGGCGATGAGGTATGTCAGGGCCGCGGCACAGCCCGAGACCGTGGCGGCGACGACGGCCAGGCTCGCCACCAGCAAGAGGGCTCTTCGGGATGATCTCATAGCCATGCATCCGCCTTTCTGATGTGACAATTGGCGCGACTTCGATCGTGTCCTGCATGCACCGCGTGGGCGGCGGCGCCGGCCGGGGTGCCACCGTCCTATGTCGTGCGGCCCGGCAGCTTCAGCCAACTGTCCAGGAAGTCGGACGCCGTCGGGGTGGGCGGCCCGCCGCCGGCAGGCGGCATCTCCGCCTGCAGCTTGACGTCCTCGCCCATCAGTGCGAAGCCCGCCTCCACCCGGCGCAGGAGCTCCTCGGCACCCCGGCGCGGCACCGAGCGGTCCGCCGGATCCTGGAGCAGACACACCGGCCGGGGCGGCACCAGGCAGACCACGTCGTCCAGGTCCGCGTAGCGCAAGAGGCCCGGCACGACCAACTCCGGCGGACCGCCGTGGAGGAAGCAGTCGCGGGAGACGATCAGCTCGCGATAGGTGCTCAGGCCTCCGCAGGCCGCCACGCACGCGATGCTCTCATCCAGCGCCGCCGCCAGCAGACCGGCGATGCCCCCCAGCCCCATGCCCAGAATCCCCACACGGCCGCAGTTCACGTCGGGTCGTGACCGGGCGTATTCGGCGGCCCGCAGCAGGTCCCACACGTGCATGCCCGCCAGGGGACGCCCCAGGAGGTCGCCGGCCGTCGCCAGGGCCGTCTCGTCTCCGCGACGCTCGCCGAAGCCACGCAGGTCCGGCGCGACGGTCACATAGCCGCGTCGAGCCAGCTCGGCGGCAAAGGGAAGTCCGGGTCGGCCGCCTTCGCCGTCCACCAGGCCCACCGTCTCGTCCTTTCCGGGGCCACGCGGGTGGGCGCAGATCACCGCGGGCAGAGGCGCCTCATTGTCATGGGGCACGCACACCCACGCCACCGCGGCCACACCACATTCTACATCATACCCGATTCTGGTGCGCGAGAAGCCCTCCTCGTCCACGGTGTGCAATTCGCGCACGGACAGGTCGGGCGCCGCGTCGGGCAGGGCCAAGAGGTCGCGCAGCCGGGGTCGCAGTTCGGCGCGCCATTGCTCCACGCGGTCGCGCCAGCCCCACAGCAGGGAGTACTCCGGCTCCAGAATGCGCGTGAGCTCGCGCAGGGCGATATGGGGAGAAAGAGACGAGTCGCTCACTGATGGCACCTGCCGAATCCAAAAGGGGCTCTCCCAAGGATTGAGACAGCCCGCCGCCCCGGAAGTCCCGGTGGCAGTGGGGTTGACGCCCGGTGCGGACGGTTTGTTCCGGATGTCGTATTGCCGTCGCCCTTGGCGGCGTGGGCCTTCGGTTCCCAGGGAGCGGCGCCGTTGGCCCTTGTAGGGCGGCGACCCGTGCGCCGCCGCCGTTGGCCGTTGCCGTAGCCCTCTCCTGAGCGGCCGCACCGCGCAAGCGGCTCGCAGAGACGCCGGGAGGGAAAGCGGGGCCCGCAGGGAGGGGCGCCGTTGCCGTTGGCCGTTGCCGTTGGCCGCTATTGCCGCCTGCCGGTGGCCCGGTCCGCGACACCGTTACCGCAAGGGCCGGCCGCCCGTCGCGGAGGGCCGCGGACCTTTCGCGACGAAATGCGATGGCAACACACATGCGGGAGGCTCCGCCCATGCGCTTTGCGATAGCCCTTATGGTCGCCACCGTTCCCTTGATCTGCTGCGCCGCCCCGCAGCGGGGCGAGAACGTACTGCACAACCCCGGCTTCGAGCAAGCCGAGCAGGAGCGCGCCGCCGCGTGGGGCGCTCACCGCGAGGGCTATCGCCTCGCTCCCGGGGAGGGGCGCGACGGCAAGACGGCCATCGTCTGCGAATCTCACACGCTCGAGGGCAACTACGGTGCTATGCAGGAGGTCGTGTTCGATCCTCCGATCGCGCATCCCTTCAAGGTGAGCGGGTACAGCAAGAGCGAAGACGCCGCGGGAGCAGACTACTGCCTGTGGATGGACTGCTGGTACAACGATGGCACCAATCTGTGGGGGAAGAGAAAGAGCTTCTCTCCCGGAACGCATGATTGGGAGCTTTGTCAGTTCACCTTCGAGCCGGCCAAGCCGATCAGCAAGATCCAGTTCTTCATCCTGTTCCGCGGCTGCGTTGGCAAAGCGTGGTTTGACGACGTGTCCCTGAGCGTGGCGCCCTTCGAGGTGGAGAGTGTGAAGGCCACGGCAAGCCTCTACGGCGGCAACAGCATCGACTATTTGGCGCGCCTGTCTCTGGCGGCCACCTGGACGGTTTCGGTCCTGCGCGACGGTGAGGAGGTGTACTCGGAGACGGGCTCCGGTCTGGGCGTACCACTGGCCTGGGGCGGACGGGACAGAGCCGGTCGGCTCTTGCCCGGCGACGAGTACGTGGTGCGTCTGGCGGCCAAGGACGATCTGCAGTCCGAAGAGTTGCTTCGCGACACGCCGGTGACGACTCGCTCGGGCCCGGGCAAGGGTTACGTGGCGTGGGTGCAAGATAGCATGACCCGCTGCCTGATCGGCGACATGCCCGCCGGTGACGAGGCGCCCCTGACCGCCGAGATCGCCCTGGCCGGCGAGGAGTACGAGAGCTTCCAGGTGGCGATCCGTGCCGCCCCCGGCCACGACAACCCGGAATGGACGGTGGAGACCTCCGCACTGAGCGACGGCAAGGGCCACAGCATCCCGGCCGAGGAGGTGCAGTGGCAGCAGGTGGGCTTCGTCCACCTGGACCGGCTCTGGGAGCATCCGCTAATGGCCGACGCCACTCCGGGCTGGTGGCCGGACCCGCTCTTGCCGGTGAGCCGGTTCACCATCGAGGGCGGCACGACGCAGGCGCTGTGGTTCACCGTCCACGCGCCGGCGGGGACGCCGGCGGGAACCTACTCGGGACAGATCACCGTGCGGCCCGCAGGAGGCGAGCCGGTGCAGGTGGAGGTCCGCGCCACCGTGTACGGCTTCGACCTCCCCGTGCAGCCGCACATCAAGACCGCCTTCGCCCTCATGGATGGCTATCTGGAGAAGGTCTACGGCTCGGCGCCGCGGGAGCTGCGCCGCGCCTACGGGGACTATGTACTGAAGCGCCGCCTGAACCCCGACGACATCTCCCGCACCGACCCGCCCGACATCGATGACATCGAGTATTACGACAGCCGCGGCCTGAATGCCTTCAATGTCATCAACATGGTGCAGCCTCGGGGCGAGCGGACGTGGGTCTGCTGGAGCCCGCTGGAGGTCTACACGCCGGACTTCAAGACCCGTCTCATCAAGCGACTCGATCCGTATATCGCCGAGCTGAAAGCACGGAACCTGGCGGACAAGGCGTATGTGTACACCTTCGACGAGCGCGGCCAGGACTTCTGGCCGGTCATGACCGAGTACTTCGGCCTCATCAAGGAGCGCTACGGCATCCCGACTCTCACCACCGCCTATATCCCTCAGGATCCCGAGATCATGGCGGGGCTGAACCTCGACTGGAACTGCCCGCTGACGGCCAAGTACGACTACGAGCAGGCCGAGGCCTGTCGCGCCGCCGGGCAGCAGGTATGGAGCTACATC
>CAYRFY010000633.1:0-4818 GCA_964423635.1 uncultured Armatimonadia bacterium
TCGCCCCTGCGGGGCTGACGGCTACGGCCGCCGCCGAAGGACGCTAAACACATACCAAGCTCGAGCTTGCGACGCTTGGGCGAAGAATCCCTTTGAACGCCAGGGGATTCTTCGAGCTGCTCTTGCCGGGAGCGGACGCTCTCAGAATGACACTCTTGGCGAAGGCGGGCTTTTCGGCCGCACCGCTAGGCGGACGGCCTCTGCGGGGGCGTGATGCCCTTCTTGCTCAGCGCCTCTTCGATCCGTTCCAGCATCTCCGAGACATCGCTGGACTTCACCACATAGGCTTCGGCCGCCCAGGTCATGAAGTCGTCCTGATAGCTGGCGTAGCCTGTGTTGAGGATGACGGGCAGCTGATTGTTGGTGGCGAGAATCTTGGAGAGCGTCTCGACGCCGTCCATGCCGGGCATGGCGATGTCCAGGACGACCACGTCGATCTCGTGGTCCTCCACGGCGGCTACGGCCGCCGATCCACTATCGGCGGTCACCACTTCGTAGCCGACGTATTCCAGCTCCTGGGTGTACATTGCCCGGAGACCGGCCTCGTCATCTACTACCAGTATGCGCGGCACGCCTTCACGCTCCTCGGTGTCTCCGTCTCCCTGGTCCGTCCGGACAGGTGCAGGACCGGTGACGGGTGGTTGGATCTGGGGTCTGTGCGTCCGGGTGTCTGCCGCGACGGCCCGCCGACGATGGTCGCAGGCTTCCTGTGTGCGCAAGAGGCGGCCCGCCGGAGCCGGTAACGCCGGGAGAACGACCCCCCGTTCTTGGCTCTGTAGCGCCGGGAAGCGAAGGCGGGGACCCCACAGGGGAAACCGCGGCCCCCCACCCTACCTCCAGAGGCCCGGCCGTGAGGCTCGCTTCGGCCGGGATCGTCCTGCTGGGGGCCACGGCGGCCGGGGGGCGCGGCCCGAACAGTCCCGTGGCGTCCGGCGCGACTCTCCGCATCGGCGGCGCTTGCGACGCCGGTGCTCCGCGCTGACATCCGCGCGCTTCACCGGAGCCTCCGGCCGCACCTGTACTATCCCTCCGCCTCCCCCTGCTGCCCGGCCTCCTCATCCGGCCCGGTCTGAGGAATGGGAAACCGCACGGAGAACCGGGTTCCCTGTCCGAGCTCGCTCTCCACATCCATCTCCGCGCCGTGCTGGGCCGCCAGCTTCTGGCACAGCGCCAGACCCAGGCCGGTGCCTGTGGGCTTGGTGGTGTAGAAGGCATCGAAGATTCTGGCCAGGCGGTCGGGGGACATGCCCTCACCGGTGTCCTGGACGGCAACGTCCACCGTGTCCTCGCTCGCCTGCACGGATAAAGTCAGGGTCCCACCGTGAGGCATGGCCTGGAGGGCGTTGTTGACAAGGTTGATGATGATCTGCCGGACCTGCTTTTGGTCGGCCAGGATTGGTGGAGCCTGGTCGGGTACGTCCAGCAGGATCTCAACCTCTTCGGCCTCGTCTCCCTGCCTGACCTGATCGGCGACGCTGGTGACTAGAGGCACCAGGTCCAGGAGCACGAGCCTGGATTCCGCCGGCTTGCTGAAGTCCAGTAGCTCCCCGAGGATGCCCTCGAGCCTTACCACCTCGTCGACGATGATCTTGGCGTTCCGCGCGCTGCGCTCGGCGAGCTCGGGCTCGCGCGCGATGCTGCGGGCGAAGCCTCCGATCGTCGACAGCGGGCTGCGAATCTCGTGGGCGACGATGGCCGTGACCTCGCCGATGGCCGCCAGTTGGGCGCTCCGCAGTTGCTGCTCCTGTGCGGCCTCCAGCTTTCTCAGCGCGATGTCCAGCCGCTCGGCGTCGCGCTTGGCCCGCTGGAACGTGCGGGCCGTGTCGATAGCCAGGGCGGCCTGATCGGCCAGAGCGGTAAGCAGTTGCACCGCCGCGTGGTCGATGGGCTGGTGTGAGAAGCGGTTGTCGGCGATGGCGGCGCCGATGATCTTCTCTCTGGCTACGAGGGGAGCCACCACGAACTCATTGGTCCCCAGCAACTCGGCCAGGTCGGACCGCACGTGCTCGTTCATCTCCGCATCGACGACGTGCACCGTCTGCTGCTGCACCACGGCCGCCATCGGCAGGAACTCGGTGTCATCCAGGGGGACAACAAGACGCTCGACCAGATCGGCCAGCGGCTGCTGATTGGGCGGCGGCAGCTTGTGATAGTCGGCCAGGAAGTCCTGGAGGGTGCGGTGGTCCTGGGACACCTCGGCCCAGATGGCCATGGCCTGCTCCATGCTCTCGGGACCCACGGCCATCGCGGCCCGCAGCTCCCCGGCCTCCTCGTCCACCAGCATCAGGATGGCCCGGTTGAACCCCAGACCCACCGCCCCGCCCGCGGTCATGCCCGTGAGGATCGCGTGCAGCAGCTTGTCGAGGTTCAACTCCCCCAGCATCGCGCGGGAGATCTGGTGCAGCAAGGTGCGCTCGTAAAGCTGGGTATGGCGTTCGGTGATGTCCTCGAAAGTCACCAGTACCGTGCGCCCACCGTCGGGGCCCTCGCAGGGGTCGAGGCGCACGTTCAGCACGCGTTCCCCGTGCCGCGGGCTGGCGTCGCGGTACCCGGACCAGCGCACGCGCTCCCCCGTCTCGATCACCGACATCAAGGAGCCCCGGAGCCCCGCGGTCTCCAGCAGGTCCTCGGAGAAGACCTCGTCCACCGGCCTGCCCACCACTTCCTCCTTGGGCAGGCCGCGCTGCACGTAGTACGCCGGGTTGGCGTGGATGATGTTCAACTCCGAGTCCAGCACAACCAGCCGGATCGGGAGAGCGGAGATGACGTTCTCCATGAACGTCCGAAGCTGGTCGATCTCCGCAACCTGTGAGGTGACGGCCGACTGCAGCTCGTGAGTCCTGACCTGCAGAGCGGTCCGGGTCATCACCTGGTCTCCGGCCTCACGCAGAAAACACAGGGCCGCCGGCGCGGCGTCCATCTTGATCAGGCTGCCCACCAGGGTGCAGGGGATCGTGAGGCCCTCTTTCGCCACCAGCGTGACATCCGCCAGCTCGGCGCTGCCTTCCGTCGTGATCTGCGACCAGAAGGCACGCAACGCGCCGCCACCGGCGTTGGGGAAGAGGTCGCAAAGCGACAGGGTGCGCAGGCGGGACACCGAGTACCCCGTGAGCTCGGAGGCGGCGGGGTTGGCGTTCCGCAGCCACACCCGTGGCGTCTGCACGATCAGGGCGGGTTCCGAAGCGCTGTCGACCACGGCGTCCAGTTGGTTTCGCAGCTCCACCACCTGACCCTGAAGCAACTCCACCTGCCGCGCCCAGAGGTCATCACGCAGGACGGCGACCTCGTTTTCCAGGGCGCGTAGCAGAAGTGGTCGGTCGACCCCATCTCCCTCGGCGCTGGCCAGCATGGCGCGGAGCGAGGACAGCAAAGCCTCCAGTCGGGTGTCGGTCTGTTCCGGAGCGGTGTCGGTACCCAGGGCGCGTGCGAGCCTGTCGGCCTGCACTTGCACCTGCTCGTCATCGTCGGCGATCAGCCGATCGATGAGCGCCTCCAGGGCGGGCAGGCCATCCGCCGGAATCGTCTCCCGGACAGGTCCGGCGGACACATCCCCGGGCTCCCCGGCCGCCTCCAGGCTCGAGGCCGCGAAGTCCTGCAGCAGGGATGCCAGGTGCTTTCTGACGTCCTGACCAATCTGGCTCTCTTTGGCTTGCATTGGGCCTGTAAGCCGCCTCCCTTGCACTCACCGCTCAGGGCAGATTGCCGCGAATGGTCTTGGCCGCCTCCTCGGGCGCCACGGGGTTAAGGTACAGCCCTGTGCCACGCTCGAAGCCCGCGGTGCGGGTCAGACGGGGTGTGATGTCAATGTGCCAGTGGAACAGATCGGGCAGGTGCCGGGAGTACTCGGCACCATTGCCGGCGGAATCCAGCGCCGGAGCGATCTGATACACCAGGTTGTACGGCGGGTTGAACAGCGCGGTTCGGTAGCCCACCAGTAGCCGGCGGAGGATGGAGGCCAGGTCCGCCCGCTCTTGAGGCTGCAAGAGCAAAAGATCGTGCATGTGCCTGAGCGGGTAGATGGTGGCGGCATACGCATAGCCGGAGGCGTAGGGACAGATAGCCACGAAGCTGTCATTGTGCACGATCACACGCTGCCCGTGAGCCATCTCGTCGGCCACGATGCGACAGTGGATACACTCGCCGTGCTTGTCGAAGTATGTGGAAGCTCCGAGCAGGCCGGTGTGCAGGTGCTCCGGCACCACCGGCACCGCCATTACCTGCGAATGGGGATGACCGACGGAAGCGCCAGCGGCGTGCCGATGATTGCGGAAAACGAACACGTGCCGGAATCGTCGGTCGCGGCGGAGGTCCTCCACCCGGTGCTCGCAGGCGCTGATGACCCGAATGATCTGCTCGTCCCTGGCGAAAGCCAGGTCCATGTCGTGCTGGGGACTCTCGATGACCACCTCGTGGGCCCCCAGGCCATCCATGACGCGCCACAACCCCTCCTGCCTGGGCTCCACCGTCCCCTCCACCTCCAGGGCCGGGAACTTGTTGGGCACGACCCTCACGTACCAGCCGGGCCTGTCCGGCTCGCCGACGTCGCGAATGGCGAACAGCTCATGCGGGGTCATGCGCTCGTTGCCCTCGCAAAACGGGCAACTCGCCGGCGCGATGTCCTCCACCGGGTCGGGCGTGAAGTCGCGGGGCCGCGCGCCGCGTTCGGGCGCGATGATCACCCAGCGGCCGGAAATAGGGTCTCGACGCAGTTCGGACATAGCAACATGACACCCCGGATTGGTACCCTTGGGTCCTGGATAAGTATTCGTCGCGCGAAGATGGGCTCCTTCACCCCGCAGACCACACAGGGCGACCCGA
>CAYRFY010000634.1:0-4809 GCA_964423635.1 uncultured Armatimonadia bacterium
TAGAAGTAAGACGCCGTCCCGCCGTGGCCCCCCGTGGCCCCCTGGTACATCTTCAGGGCGGCTCGGCTCGGGCAGTAACCTATCTGCCAGTTCTTCACATAGGGCGCCACCATTGTCCGCCAGCCGGACCACGGGATCTTGCACCCCACACCGGTACCGGCCTCGGCGGCCCATGCCTCCTCATCGTCCTCCACCATGATCCCACCGCCCCCCGGCCACGTCTCGTCGTAGTCCTGAACGTACATCAGCACACCCAGCGAGAGCTGCTTGATATTGCTCAGACAGGCCGTCTGCCGGGCCTTCTCCCGGGCACGGGCGAACACCGGGAAGAGGATCGCCGCGAGGATCGCGATGATCGCGATCACCACCAGAAGCTCGATCAATGTGAATCCCTCTCCGGCTCTGGAGCGCCTAGTCATCGTGGCTCGCCCCCTCCCGTCCTATCTCTCGCTGTCCGACCTCCAGTGCCAGGGTGGCGTTGTACATCAGGTTCTTGCACTTACTGCTGAGCTCTTCGGGTGCCGGCTGGATGAGGTGCACTCGGACGTACCAGGTCCCTGCGCAGGGGAGGTCGATCTGCCCTGCACCCTCGGATACGTGGCGCGCCTTGTAGACATAGTCCTCCGGGATGGAGGAATAGCCCAGATAGGTGGCGTCATAGGTGGCCTCGTCCGGCGCCGGCTTGCCGTCCTGAAGCACCTGGAAGGTCAGACGGTCGCCCGCCCGCACCGAGCCGGGAGTCTGCTCCATGACGATCTCCAGCTTCGACTGCACCGGGGTTGGCGCGGCCGCCGACTCGGGGGCTCCCACGACGATGTGTGTCTTGGGATTCTGGAAGGCCCGGCAACTGAAGAACACCTGCTCAACGTCTTGAAGCTCGTCCAGGGCCTTTGTGGTGTGGTGGACCTTCCCCGCCTTGTCTCGGTAGATCTGATAGTAGCCCGGTACCGACTCACCCACGAGCGTGTAGGTGCCGGGGGCCGCGAGCTCCACGTCCAGCGCGTGGAAGCTCCGGCCCGGGTCCACCTTCAGCTCACTCGCCGTGCCGTTCGGCGCAAGGAGCTGCAGTTTTGCGATCTTCTCTCCCGCGATGGCGTCGTCCAGCGGGAGCTTGTGACCCCAGCCCTGGAAGATCATCGCCTTCCCGGGACCGGGCAGGGCATAGTCCACCGCCTGAATGTACCAGTCGTGCGCGAATGCCGCGCCGCCGCCGATAGCCGACGTGCCGATCATGATGCAAAGAACCAGACTGCTAACCGCTCTCATAGGTGTTCCCCTCCTGTGGGAGTGCCCCGTGCGTGCGCAGCGACCGAATCTGTCCGCAATCGCCCGTGGTGGCGCAGGTTATCGCGACCGCGGGGCGACTCGCGCCACACCGCTCAACCGACGTGCGCGAGCCTGGCATCACAGGGAATCCGACGCGCTGCTGCGTAGGGCTGGTGGCAGGGCCGCTCTGGGCCGTGCTCATAGGGGAGGGAAGGGCAGAGGTCGACCGATTGCCGGTGTAGAATCGGCCCAGATGGGATTGGTCCACTCAATCCCTCCCCGGGCACACGGCGCTGCAACGCTGTGTGCCCGCTTGCTTTGTGCCTGGCCCCGGCCGGTCGCCAGGGCCTGCCTATCACCTCCGGCCTCTTGAGGATCTCTGATGACCTGCAACACACGCTATGTTAGACCGGTCTAACTTACGTGTCAAGTAGCAATATCTCTCCTGCGTCGTCACTTACCCACGGCGTCATCCGGCACAGTCGGTTGGCATGCTTGTCGGTCTGGAGGTCCAGGCAGGCTGAGGGGCGAGGGGTATGCAGGTGCGGCCGAGAAACCCGCCTTCGCCGAAAGTGTCATTCGGAGAGCGGCCGCTCCCGGAGGGAGCAGCTCGGCCAATCTCCTGCGATACAGCGAGATTCTTCGCTATCTCGCTGCGCGAGATTGACGCTCGGGATGACAGGAGCCCGGCCAGCCAGACTTTTCGGCCGCACGGCTAGACCACAACAACTGACGGGCCTGGAGCCCCGCCGGTACGGTGGCTCTCATCACTGTGTGCCCACGGCCTGGAAGGTGCTCGGCCAAAGGCAACGGTGCCGTTCCCCGCCACGCGCCACGAACCACGCCCCACGCCCGTTACCACCCCTCAACTCTCCCCCAGGTACTCCTCCAGCGCCTCCGCCAGGCCCCGGGCCAGCACCTCGAAAGCCTCCATGCCGAAGGCTCTCATCCTGCCCTCCGCCGGGTCGAAGTAGCTGCAGGAGCTGATCTCCAGGCATAGCGCCGGGCAGCCGAAACGCTGGTAGAAGTAGTCCGTGGCCCGCAGACGCATCTGCGGCAGCGCCCAGCCGTCTTCCCTGCGCAGCCCCGCGTGTTGCTCGAGCAGGTCCAGCAGACGCTCCTGCCGCGCCAGGACTTCCTCCGTCGGGGTGGCGCCCTCTCCCGGCCCCATCGGCATCAGCACATGGTTGCGGAAGATCCCGCCGGCATGAATGTCCAGCGCGAAGTCGATGGACTGCCCCTTCTGCCGGAGGGCATCGAAGTGTGCGATGACCGCGGCGTTCTCCGGCTGGATGTCCTCCATCCAGTGCCGGTTGGTATTGCGCCGGTTGAGGTTCAGGCCATTGCCGCCGTAGTGGGCGCAGTCCACATTCACCGTGGGCACCAGGTAGAAGTTGCCGGTCTGTGCCGGACCGCCGTCGGCCACCAGGCGCGCGATGAGGGGCTTCAGAACCCGGGCTCCCATGGTCTCCAGCGGCGAGTGCTGGCCGCAGACGATGGCCACTCCCGGCCGCCCGGAACCGTCGGGCCCGGCGCCCACGCGGATGCAGTGCAAAGGCCGGCCGCCCGCCGAGAGGCCCATCTTAGCAGCTCCCCGCGCTGGGCATCGCCGAACACCGGGCCGCTGGCGAGCAGGCCGCCCCGGCGCATCTCGGGGGTGATGTCGAACTCCACCCGGAAGTCTTTGCCCGCCGGGTCCATATGCACCGCCGCCGGTACCACGCGCTCCCAGACAGCGCCCTCGGGGCTCCAGAAAAACGTGGGCGTCATGTTCGCCCCGCCGTGCCAGATGGTCCAGATCCGCAGCCGCCGCAGCCGCGCCGGCGGATCCACCAGACGGAGCAGGACCCAGTACGAGGAGGTCTGGGTGAACTCCGGCCGGGTGAACACCTCGAGGGTGTACTCGTCCAGCCAATTAGGCTCGAAACCTCCCCCGCCGGGGACGATGGGCAGCACCTCGGCGGCCCCCGGACGCCGGGCGGCCTCGATGGCCTCGATCCGGTCGGTATTGTAGGCCACGAGCCCGAAGACCCCCGACCCTCCGCCCTCGTCGCTCGGACCCTCTCTCTGAGTGCTTCCCACACCGTCGCGAAGCGCCCCCTCTCGCCCGCCTCCGGCCGCCTCGTCCCTCTTGGCACACCACGGCACCCGCAATTGCGCCGGTACCGGCCACAGGTCTATGGGCAAGGGCCCCTGAGACCCACCCAGCAGGCGTAGCGGCCCATCCGGCGCTCCGCCCAGCAGGCGCAGGCGGCTGTAGGCCGCCGCCTCCTGCGCATAGGGCGTGTCCCGCAGCATCGCCGCGTAATTGCCTATGGCAAGCCCAAGACGAAAAGCGTGGGCGCAGTCCACACAGGCATGCACCGGAAGCACCGACTCGCTGACGAAAGCTCCCTGCCCACAGGCCTCGAAGCGCAGGTACCCGTAGGGCGTGAGCACCAGCCTCCATCCCGGCGCGCCGTCCCGGAGACCCTCGATCAGCACTCGGCCCGAAGGGCAAAACAGGTCCTCCTCACTGCAGCGGATGTTGACCCAGACCGCGATTTCTGCATAATAGGGTTCGTCAGCGATATCCACCGCCGAGCCATTGGGAGCCGACTCGACGAGGAGCAGGTCCTTCACTCGGCGAATACCCCTGAACGGCTCACAGCGCTCGGGCATCGGTATCTCCCTTACAAAAACACATTTGCTTCGCGGCACAGGAAGGTCTCCGGCCATGGTAACACGTCTCATCGTCGCCACCCAACAGCGCGAGCAGTTCATCGACGTCACCGCGACGGTCACCGAGGCCCTGGCTCAGAGCGGTGCGCGCAGCGGGGTGGTGACACTCTTCGTCCCCCACACCACGGCCGCCATCACGATCAACGAGAACGCCGACCCGGACGTGACCGCCGACATGCTCAAGGGCCTCAGTGAGATCGTGCCCCGAGCCGCCTCCTTCTACCGCCACGCCGAGGGCAACTCCGACGCCCACATTAAGGCCAGCCTGTTGGGCTCCTCGGTGCAGCTTCTTGTCGAGGACGGCAAGCTGCAGCTCGGAACCTGGCAGGGCGTCTACCTCGCCGAGTTCGACGGCCCCCGCGAGCGCCGCCTGTGGGTGAAGTTCGCCTCGGACTAGGTTATCCTGTACGCGCCCGGTTCCGGATCTCTGAAGCAAGCCGGAAGTCCCTCTCCCGCAGTCCGCCGTATCCTGCCGTGGCGGGAGCGGGCCCTTCGGGCCGCCTGCCTCCCCTTCTCGCCCCCAATCCCGGTCGTCGTTCCCATGCATCTCCTGCCCCGCCGGCACGGTGGCTCTCACCACTCTGTGCCCACGGCCTGCAAGGTGCTCGGCGAACGACAACGGTGCCCTCCCGCGCCACAAACCACCCGCTACGGCCGTCCGCCGTTCCCCTCTCCTGAGCGGTGTTTGCGAAGGAGAGGGAAAGCGGGACGACAGGCCCGCAGGGAGCGGCGCCGTTCCCGTTGGATGCCCTCGGCGCGGTAAAGGCCCGCGCCCTACAGAGGGTCAGCGCCGTTAGCCGTTCCCCGCCACGAACCACCCGC
>CAYRFY010000635.1:0-1305 GCA_964423635.1 uncultured Armatimonadia bacterium
GCTCATTGCCCGCCGCCAGGAGCTTGCCATCCGGTGCAAACTCCATGCAGTTGACCGGTGCCGGCTCCACTTCCCAGCTTCTCCGCTTGCCGGTCCTCAAGTCGTACCTGATGAACCTGCGACTGTCGCCTCTTGCTTTGTCCTCTGCCAGCACGAGATAGCGGCCGTCCGGTGAGAAGGCGAGTTGCTGCGCCGCGATGGCAATGCGCTGCACGGCCTTGGGCGTCTTCGTCTCGCGGAGGGTCACCACATCGGCGGCGACCGCCAGGTAGCGGCTGTCGGCGGAGAAGCCGAGGGCGCGTGCGGTGCCCTCGTCCGTCGCCTCGACGCCCTCGTCCGTCGTCTGCCACCCCGCCGACGAGAACGCCGCCACCCGCCGCCAGGTGGCGGTCTCGAACTGCGTGACCTCGCTGCCGCCTCCGTCCGCGGCGGCACGCCTGACCTGGGCGTAGTAACGACCGTCGGGGGAGAAGGCGCCTACGGAGGTGTTCGGAGCGGTCGCGGCGGGGAGCAAAGTGATCGGCGTCTGCGCCTCGAAGCGACCGGCCACCCTTCCGGCAGCCTCGCCGGCAATGACCACCGGAGCGGGCGGACGCCATTTGATGGCACACACTACCGTCCTGCCGTCGGTGCCATCGCGGTAGACGACCTCCCTGGCATCGGGCGAGAGGGCAATGATCTCGCACTGGGTCTCGCTCTCTGTGGGCAGGTAGATGTCGTCCACGCCCTGCGGTCCGTGGAGGTCCCAGAACAGGAGGCGGTCCATCGACCGTTCGGGCTGTGGCGGCTCGCTCGGCGCCGAACCTGAGCGCCAGTAGGGACGGACGGCGGCGAGGGACGGGTCCGTCGGGGTGCAGGCGACGAGGCCATAGGTTGCTCGCCCATCCAGCGTCGTGTGAGCCCCGGACGCAGTGTTGATCAGCTCGAGACGCCCCTCCCCGCGCGGCGGCCGTTCGCCGAAGGCCACTGCCAGCGTCGGCCCCGTCCGGGAGAAGGCGATGTCTCGAACCGGGTGGGAATGGCGGGCGACGAAGCGCCGCGGCGGCCACGGAGCCAGAATTGCATCCCCGTCGCGGCCATGTGGCACCCACGGCGCCCGTAGGCGCCAGAGCTTGAGGGCGCCGTCGCCGGCGCCACTGGCCAGGAGCCGGCCGTCGGGCGAGAAGCTCAGGGCCGTGACGCCGCGGGTATGCGCGTGCCAGCGGCATGCTCGGCCTGTCCGCAGATCATACAGGGCCAGGTCCGTCCCGTCGGACGGCTCATCGGTCCACGAGTACCACGCCTCAGGCGTGGCCGGCTGCAGCT
>CAYRFY010000635.1:1405-4807 GCA_964423635.1 uncultured Armatimonadia bacterium
GAGTACAGGCCCAACTCGCCGAACGCGGGACCCACGGCGCCGGCGAGGTCGCGGTGCACGCGAGCGACGTGGGCGCCGTCGGGCGAGATCACCGTGGCGGCGTAGAGGCCACGTGAGAACTCCTCGGGCAATGGCGCCGGGCTGCTCGGATGTTCGGCGCTCCACACGTAGGCCCGCAGAGGCCGGCCGCCCTCGATGACGGCCGTCTCGCCATTGGGCGTAGCCTGGACGATGGCGTCCAGCGAGCCGGCGCTCTGAGGCGGAAGTGTAGGCTCGACCTGTCGCAGTCGGCGGCCCGAGGTGGCATCGTACGTCGCCAGCAGCGTCTGCGGGTGCCCCAGTGAGCGGTACCGCGTGCTGGCGTCGTTGGGCGAGGCCTGTACCACAAGCAGGGCTCTTCCGCCCTGCGCGAACCGGACCTGCGAAGCGGGAGCGCCTTGCACGAGGGCGCTGCCCCGCGCCGCCGCCGGCTCCCACACCGCTACCCCGCCGAGCGCATCACCATCGTCGGGATTGAGGCGGTAGCCCTCAGTCGCCACAGCCACGCGGTTGCCGCCCGGCGAGAAGCTCACATCGCGAACGGTGCAGTCGTACAGCACACAACTGACGAGGTCGGGGCAGTCGTCCTGGGCCACGGGCCGTTGGAGGGACGGGCGTGAGGGCGGCTGAGTCAGGTGCGGCCTAGGCGGCCACGTGTCAGGCCACTTCGCCAGCAGGATGCCGCCGGCGGGCGTGGCGCACTTGGGAAACCCCCAGTCCCCAACCTCTACGGGCGGCACAGCCTTCTGCCCTTCCTCGGCCCCCGACAGCGCCGCCTCGTCGCCTCGCCTTCGGAATCTGAAGGTCCGTCTGCCCTCCTGCTCCGCCAGCGACCGTCGCCAGTTGACAGGCATGGCATTGACGTCCAGGCACTCGCCTGTCCCTCTATCCAGTGAGCCAACGACCTCCGCGCCGAGCGCGCCGTGGCGCACCAGCCAGATCACGCGGTAGTCTGGCGTGGCCCTGATGTCGACGTGCAGCGTGTCGCCCACCCACACGAGATACTGCCGTACGCCGTCTGACCGGTGCCACCTGATGCCGCAGCGGGAGGCACGATCCCATGAGCTATGGCCCGCCCACACCCCATACTCGATGGCCTCGCCCCCGGGGATAGGCACGTGGATGTAGGGGTAGTACCCCATCGGGGGGGCCATGGTCGGCAGGGGCACTCCGAGCAGGAGGTTGCCACCGATCGCCAATAGCAGGACACCCAGCAGCCCAAACACAGCGATCGCGCAGCCGCGCTTCCGCTTCACCGCAGAACCTCCTCCACCGTGGACTGTCGTCGCCCGCGCCCGGTAACCTGCCTTGTGCTCTCCCGCCGCCGTGGCATCGCCACGTGCGGATTTGCCGCTGCCCCGCTCGGATGAGATGGTGTGGCGAGAAGCTGCGGAACCGACTACACCTCAGAAGCGGTTGGCGGCCGACCGACCGCCTGACGTCGCCCCTGCGTCTCCCGTGTCTTCCTCGTGCCCGGCCCTCGCGACGTCTTCCGAACCCATTGCTCCCCTGTCCGTCTGCTCAGCGGTGGGCGCCGGCCGCGAGGAGGTCCACCACAACTGAGACACCGCCAGCGTCAGGTACAACATGGCGGCCGGCCATGCGGCGCAGACGAGGAGAAGCGCGCAGTGAGGAATGGTCGCCGCCCACAGCACGCGCCAGAACAGGAGGTCGGCTCCTGCCACCGCACGCCACCACATTCCCACCACCACGGCACAGAGCGTGGGCGCCATGGCGAGGGCGAAGCACACGTTCAGCGTGTCCACCAGGCGCCCGCGATCGCTTGGGACCTGCGCTGCACACCAACCGTAGGCAGTCAAGACGACTGCGATGAGGGCGGCGACGAGGCCCGCCTTTGCCACCGGCATCCGCAGCGGCTCCGCAGACCCTGGGAGCGCGGGCGGCGGAGGTGCCTGGCCATCCCGTGCCGGTGCCTGGATGCGAGCCAGATGGCTGTAGGCGTGCGCCACCGTCCACACCATCGAGGCCAACACCGCTCCCGCGGCGGGGCCCGCACAATGGCCGATCAGGGCGACGACGGCCGTGGCTACGAAGGCGGCCCACCCCCACGTGAGCACCCACCACAGACAGTTGCCCGGCCAGTAGAGGCTCGGCAGCCATGTGCACAGCACTACCACCGCCCACCTGGCGCCTGCCGCGGGGTCTGAGGTCGCCGCGGGCTCGTGGGTGTGCCCGCTGAGCTTGAGGCCCTCGAAACCCATATGAAGGTACAGGACCAGGTACATCCCCACCAGTACCGAGGGCACCGAGGCCAGGCGCCACAGCCAGGTAGGCGGTGCCCCTCGCTCGGCTACTCCCGTGACCGATTGCATCGCGCTCTGTCCCCCCTCCGGGCACCGCTCCACCGGCCCCTGCACGGATGCACGACTCCCCGCCCGTGGCCGACGAGCCGCCGCAGGCAGGTGAGTAGCGACGCTCACGTCTGTGTCAATATACGCCCAAGAATGGCGAATAGTTCCTGGATGAACAACTCACTATTGGGGGCGGCGGAGAGCGAGGGTGGCCGCGGTGGGCGGGCTCGCGTCGACGGCCTGAGGCGGCGGCTCACCATGCGCCCAGGTCGCGCAGCCACCAGAGCCACAGCGCGGTGAGCGTCGGAGCCAGCAGCGCCTGGGCCATTACCAAAGCCGCGAGCCACCGCCGCAAGCGTGTGGTGTGCTCAGGTGCGCACAGCACGAGCGCAACGCGCGGGCTTCGGCCCGTGGCCACCCATAGCATCGCGGCGCTCAGGAGGCCCAGCCAACTCGCCGCCGTGCCCATCAGAGGGAAGCCGGTCCAGGGCAGTAGCGCCATCGACGCCAGGGCCAGGGTCGGGAGCCACCACACCACGAGCACGCCGAATACCAGAGGGAGCGGTACCGGGGCGCCATCCGGGGCGGCCTCACGCAACGCTCCGTGGGGCTGGGTCCGGTCCCTCGCCTCGGCCCAAGAACCGGCGACCACCGTCAGGACGAGGACGACGATCACCCAGCGGCTCAGGGTCTCGAGAACGCTGGGGCAGGCGAGGGCGCACCAGAGGCACGCCCCGAGGCCAACGAGGGCCAGAGCGATGGCGGGGCGATAGAAGCGGGGAACGCCGGCACACATGCTCCTCGACCTCCCGAAAGAGCCGGCGGGGGCGGCAAGGCGGTCGGGCTCTTCCACGGCGATACCGATGGAGAAGGGGCTTCAGTAGCAGTGTCGCTCCGCGGTCGCCCGGCGTTAAGGCGAGACGGCCGGACGGCGAACGGCCGACGGCAAACGGCACGGAGTCGGGCTGGAAAGCCCGACCTACGCGAACGGCAGACGGCGAACGGCGGACGGCAAGCGACGACGGCCAACGGCACGGAGTCGGGCTGGAAA
>CAYRFY010000636.1:0-4804 GCA_964423635.1 uncultured Armatimonadia bacterium
TAACAGGTCCTTCTCAAATCTGCGGAAAGCACAGGAAAGCCCGACCTACGCGCCTGCGAACGGCGTGGACGCGGCTCACCTGCGCCTGAAGGACCGCCGCCCGACCTACGGGATGGTCAACGGCTCGGTTGCGAACCCAGAACTTGATTCATCTGTGCACAAGTCGGTGCATATAGGCATCTAGACGGCGGTCGCGAGTCACGGGTCGCGAGTCGACGGCAACGGCGGTCAACGGCCTCCAGATCGCGACGCTTCGGGAAGAGAAACAGCCGTCCCATTGACTGGGACGGCTGTTTGCATTGTGCCGGTGGAAGACGGTCGGAATCACGACACCGTCAGCGTAAAGTTCACCCCGTCGATGATCCTGCCCCCGCCCCTGTAGTCAACCGTCCGGCTCAGAGACTTGCCGCGCGCCGTGACCTTGATCTCGTAGCGCCCGGCCGGGAGGAACAGCCGATAGGCACCGTCGGCCGCCGTGGTGAACCTGTCCACCTCCACCCCCTCATCCAGGTCCAGTGCCGTGACCACGGCGCCTGAGTTGTCCTCGGCGCCCACCAGTGTCACCGTGCCCCCCACCGTGTACGGGGTCGTCGGTGGCTCGCTGGAGGTCCTCGACATCACGACCTCGACGTTCCCCATGCCCGGCAGTACGTTGATCTCGATCTCGTAGGGGTCATAGCCCGCCAGGGACGCCAGCACGGTTCGCTCCCCCACCGTCACCTCAGCCACCGAGAAACGGCCGTCGGCGCCGGTAATGACCTGTGGTCTGTCCGCAACGGTGACCGCCACTCCCGCCAAAGGCTCCTGGGTCCGCATATCCAGTGTCACCCCCGTCACGGTGACCTTCGTCTCTCCGCTGAGCAAGGAGAAGGTCAGGTCGGCATTGCTCCCGCCCTGGTCCGGCTGGATCGTGACCGTCTTTTGGACCGGCAGATAGCCGGAGGCGATGGCCTCGACATCCACCGTACCGATGGGGATGCCACCGATGACGAAGCGGCCCTCGCTGTCCGTGAACCCCTCCAGCTTCTCGGCGCCCCCGGTCTCGGACTCCCAGGAGAAGGTGACCAGGGCGCTGGTGATGGGCAGGCCGGTGGTGGACTTGACCACACCGGCCACGGTGCCGGTCTGGGTCAGGTCGACCGGGGTCATGGTGAGGTCGACGAAGGTCGCCATCTCCGTGCTCAGGGCGAGCTGCTGCGACACCGTGAGATAGCCGGGCGCCGTGACGGTCATGGGCTGCCTGTTTTGCTCGCCAAACGGGACGCCCTGTATCACCAGCTCGGTGGCCGCCGGGCCGTCGAAGAGCGCCCGCACGCCGCCGATGATCACCACGGCCACCGAGCCGATGGTGGGGGCGTCCTCTTCGGGACCCTCGAAGGCCGCAAACACCACCGTGGCGGTCTCGCTGACCGGGTCGGAGGCCGGCAGGCCGCTGCAGCCGCCCAGCCACAGCGCGGCGGCAAAGAGGATCGCCGCGCACACCGCGGCGCGCAGGGCGGTGGAAGTCAGTGGGGTCCTGGATGGCTTCAAGGTCGTTCCACTCGCAATGGTCGGATGACGCCGACGGCCTGACCGTCATCGGCTCTGGCCTGGATCTTTACCATATACACTCCATTGGGCACCCGCGTGCCCCGGTCACTGCAGAGGTTCCATACCACCTGATTGGTGCCCGCGCCCTGCGGGGCATCCGCCAGCAGGCTGCGGATCTTCCGACCGCCGATATTCAGGACCGTCACCTGCACCGACGCGGCTTTCGACAGTGTATAGCAGATGGAGGCCGTGTTGCCGCCGGCCCGCGCACCCGCCGCAGTCACCGCCAGAGTGGAGGCCTCGGCCCCCGAAAGCTCGATGCGCAGAGGGCGGGAGACGGCCCCTTGTCCCGCGCTGAGTGCATAGCCCGCAACGGTGCGCATGTAAATGCGCCTGCCCGCGACGGGGTCGACCAGCACCGGGCGCAGCTCGCCGGGCACCGCGGACAGATCCGGCCACGCGAGCTGTACGGGTGTGCCCGCCTCCGAGCAGTCCACCCGCAGCTCCCACACCTCGCCACCGGCCCGCGCCGAGCGGACATCCGTCACATAGCCCGCCTCGCCGCCCTGCAGGAAGCTCACACTCACACGGGGGCCGAAGGGCGGCGGGCCCTGCATGTCATAGGCCGGGTCCACCCCGGAGGTGGCGTCGGCCGCGGCTCCCAGATACGCAGTCGATGGGCTCAAGCCGGCGGCGGTGGCCACGATCGGCAGCGTCCATGAGGGCCGCGGTGTCGCGGCGGCCTGCTCGGTCGCCACGGCGGAAGAGCCGGCGGGCGGATCGAACACCAGGCGGCAGCCGCCGGCCAGCAGGCAGCGGATCCAGTAGCCGCCGAAGGGCGCGAGTTGCTCGGTGAGCTCGTAACCCCGGGCCTGGCTATAGCCGAAGATGCCCACCTGAACGTACCTCTGGCTCACGGCCTCGGAGAGTGGCACGGGAGTCGCGGTTCCCACCTGAACCTTCACGTCGGAGGTGGCCACCGTATCCAGCCGCGGGGAGCCGAACATGTTCCAGCCCAGCTCCAGCGGAACATAGACCCGGTCCGTATCCGAGGCCGGGATCCCGGCGATGGAGAGGTTCAGATCCGACAGCGTCCGCAGCCAGAAGGCCCTGCCCAGCGCAATCGGCGGGCAGTCGGGGTAGACCTCGTACTTGCCGTCGGGCGGCGTGGCCGGGTTCCAGTGGGCCAAAAGCAGGGCTTCGGCATCCACTCCGAAGACCTCCGAGGAACTCCGGGAAAGCGGCGTGAGCGGGATGCTCATCAGATGCAGCCCATTGGTTCCCCTGGCAAACCGGCGCGTGACGGTGGTCTGTCCGCCTCCGTCCAGGAAGACCACGTAGCTGTCCCAGCCCACATTCACCTGCCGCGAGACCTCCTGGCCGTCGGGGTTGGCAAACTTCACCACCAGCTTCGCGGGCGCCAGATCCCCGGCGGTGATGATCCCACCCCAGACGCCCCGCGACACCGCCAGATCGGAAATCCCCTGGCCCCCGGTGACGTCGACGGTGCCCTCGACCTGGTTGGCGATCCCGCCGTACAGGTTGTTCTCCCCGGCGTAAAAGCCCCTCTTCCCGTAGGGGTAGGGGTAGTAGCTGCGGATGCCGCTCAGATCGAGCTGCACGGTGATGCGCTGGGGGCCCCCGATGTTGAAGAACGTGGGGATCAGGAAGCCCTCTCCCGGCGTGTCGCCGGTGGTCGGCACGTCGATGATATTGCCCTCTTCGGCGTAGAGGCTTGCGGCGAAGTTGTAACTCCAGTAGGTGGTCTTGGCCTGGCCGCCCCGGGGCGATTCGTCGCCGTCCTCATTGGTCACGTAGTGCTCGACGATCAGCGCCACCGCGCTCTCCAGCGGGATATTCCAGGTGTACTCCTTGAGTCCCGAGTGCACGGCGGTGTCCAGCACATACTGGCGCTCATACCACTCCTGGAAGGGCAGGCCCTCCACCGTGGGCAGCACCTGGGCGGCCACCTCGCGCAGGGACAGCACATCCAGCGGCAGGTCTGGGGTGAACTGGGCATAGTAGAGCTGGTTGAAGCCCGCGAAAAACAGGTTGTCCTCGATCCAACACTTGAGCCACGCCGCCCGGGCCATGGCGATGCGCCACACCATCATCCCGGCGAACCCGCTTTCGGGATAGAAAGTGGAGTTGCCCAGATTCGGGTGGTTCTCGGCCTCGTAGACCGACAGGGCGTAGAAGGGCCCCGGGTCCTTGGGGTCATAGGTGGGCGACACCCCCGGCTGCACCTGGATGGCGGTGGCCGCCGCCCCCACGAACCCCTCCTCCCAGGCATCGAAGGCGATGGCGATGTCGTCGTGGAAGGCGCGGAGAGTGAGCAGCAGGAAGATGAAGCTATCCTCGGGGAAGTTCCCGGTCAGCTCCGGCATGCGGATCTCGTTTGCGGTGGCGTCGTAGATGCCGCCCTGCAGCGCGTCGATGGTGTCGTCACGGATGACCTTGACGGTGATGTTGAACGCCGGCGGCCCGTAGATGTACTTGGCCTTGGCGTACGCGGCGGTCATGTAGGTCTTCAGGGCCGCTTCGTCCGAGGCCGACCAACCTTCATACTCAAACTGGAGGTCATTGCCCGGATTACCCATTTCGGCGGTGCCCGCCGCCCGTTGCAGATCGGGCAGGACCGGCACGCCTGCTTGGGTATGCACGGCCAGTCGCGGAAACCTCACCTCGGCGCGGGGGCTCTGCAGCCCGGCCCTTTGCAGGCGGCGGAGAGTGGCGGCCGCGTGGGCCAGGTTCTGCGAGGAGTGCTGGGCCTCGACGGCCGCTCTGCGGACGGCGGCCGTGCCGACGCCGTCGTCCTCGATGACGATGGCGCCCTGCGGGCCGTTGCAGCGCGCGGCGAAGGGGACATTGCGCGTGTTCCCAAACGGCCCCGCGCAGGCGGGTGCCAGGCCAAACAGGCCCAGGAGGGAGATGATCAGCAGCGGGATGGGAGAGTGTCTATGCATGGATTGCCCTGTCTGAATGCACGCGTAGAATGCTCGGGGGGGCCGGCGCCATCCGGGGCCATGGAGGCCCGGCCGAAAAGTCCGGCTGCTCCGGTTCGTGTCATTCTGGAGCGTCGGCGTCGCAAGCCCAGGCTTGCCACGCTTGGGCGAAGAATCCCTGTGAATGCCAGGAGATTCCTCGAGCTGCCCTTACCGGGAGCGGGCGCTCTCAGAATGACACTTCCATGAGAATGTGGACTTCTCGGCCGCGCTCCTAGAAGTCCGGCCGAAAAGTCCCTGTCGCGGGGGAGGTGCGCGGCTCCATTAAG
>CAYRFY010000637.1:0-586 GCA_964423635.1 uncultured Armatimonadia bacterium
CGTCGGCGCGGTACAGGCCCGCGCCCTACAGTGGCGGCCCTGCGTCGGCGCGGTAGGCCCGCGCCCTACAGTGGCGGCCCTGCGTCGGCGCGGTAGGCCCGCGCCCTACAGTGGCGGCCCTGCGTCGGCGCGGTACAGGCCCGCGCCCTACGGTGGCGGCCTTGCGTCGGCGCGGTAGGCCCGCGGCCTGCATCGACGGCAAGAGCGACGGCCTGCGCTGCTCCTATTCCTCGCCCCCGTCGCCCTCCGCCACGTGGATCGCGTCCTTTGGGCAGACCTGGGCGCAGAGCCCGCAGCCTACACACATGGACCCATCGATCACCGGCCGCGGCCTTCTGGGATCATCCGTGGGCTCGGCCGCAATCGCCGGGCAGCCAATACGCAGGCAGGCACCACAGCGGATGCAGGCCTCCTGATCGACCTGGTAGGGAGGCTTTCGCTCGCGACTGATGAGAACGCAGGGGCAGCGGGCGATGATGACCCAGGGCTCGTCGGAGGCCATGGCGGCCTTGAGCGTCTCCTCGGTCTGCTTCAGGTCCCGCGGGTCGACGATCTCGACATTGGGGATCCCCGCGGCCCGGCAGAT
>CAYRFY010000637.1:596-4802 GCA_964423635.1 uncultured Armatimonadia bacterium
AGGTCCAGGCGCCGCCCGGGCCTGCCGCTGAGCGTGACCCCGGTGCCCGGGTGGTCCTGCCCGCCGGTCATGGCGGTAGTACCGTTGTCCAGAATGCACACCACCGCCGGACTGCCGTTGTAAGCGATGTTGATCAGGCCCGTGATGCCGGAGTGAACGAAGGTCGAATCCCCGATGACGGCAACCTGCTTGTCCTTCGTGCCACAGGCCGAGAGGATGCCGTGCGTCTGCCCGACGCCCCCACCCATGCACAGACAGGTATCCAGCGCCTGCAAAGGCGGCAGTGTCCCCAGAGTATAGCAGCCGATGTCTCCGGTCACATAGGCCTTGAGCTTGCGGAGGGTCACGAACACCCCGCGGTGGGGACACCCGGCGCACAGCGTGGGCGGCCGGGGAGGCAGGGAATCTGCGGTGAGCTCCGGGTCCTCACCCCGCAGCGCCGCCGCCACCCGAGTAGGCGAAAGCTCGCCGAGCTGCAGCGTCTGAGGCAAAGACTCCACCGCGATCCCCATCGCCAGCACCTGCTCGGCGATGATCGGGTCAAGCTCCTCGATGACGTACAGCTTCTCCACGCTTTCGGCAAACCGCCGGATCATCGCCTCCGGCAGAGGCCACGTCATCCCGAGCTTCAGAAACGACGCCCCCGCAGCGGCTTCCTTCGCGTACTGGTACGCCACGCCCGATGTGATGATACCCACCTTGCCGTCTCCGGGCTCAATGCGGTTGAGGTCGGTCTCCTCGGCAAAGGCCTTCAAAGACAGGGTGCGGTCGTGCATGGCCTTGCGACGCTTCCGGGCGTAGGCGGGGATCATCACATATTTCTGCCGGTCCCGGACGGCCTCGCAATCACGCTGGGGAACGTGGCGTTGTCCCAGGCTCACCGGGGTATCGCTGTGGGCGATGCGGGTGGTGGTGCGGAGGATGAAGGGCACATCAAATTGCTCGCTGAGCTGGAAAGCCAGGGCGGTGTAGTCCCTGGCCTCCTGGCTGTCGGACGGCTCGAGCACCGGAGCCTTGGCGGCCCTGGCGTAGTTGCGATTGTCCTGCTCGTTTTGGCTGCTATGCATCTCGGGGTCGTCGGCACAGACGATGACGACGCCCCCGTTGACCCCGGTATAGCAGAGGGTGAAGAAGGGGTCGGCCGCCACGTTGAGGCCCACGTGTTTCATGGTGACGATGCAGCGGGCCCCGGTGAGACTGGCGCCCGCCGCCGCCTCCAGAGCGCACTTCTCGTTCACCGACCATTCCGTATAGGCGTCACCCAGTTGGGTCAGCACCGGCAGGATCTCGGAAGACGGGGTGCCCGGATAGCCGGAGCCAAACCGCACTCCCGCCTCCCAGGCGCCTCTGGCGATGGCCTCATTGCCCGATAGGAGCGTACGCTCGGACATCTAGGCGCTCCCCCCGTCGGCCGGCTCTCTCTTGTCGATAACGCGCACTGCCTTGCCCTCCGTTGTCGGAAGACTGTTGGGCTGAACCAGCTCGACTCTGGGAGTGACCAACGCCTCGTGCCGAAGTTCGTCCACGATCCGCTGCCTGATGCGGTCCAGCGCCCGCACGTCATCGAAGAACACGCCCGCGCTCAGTTCCACCGTCACGGTCATCTGGTCCAGATGGTCCACAGTCTCCAGCGTGATCAGATAGTTGGAGCCGACTTCGTCCACACCCATCAGGACCCGCTCCACCTGAATCGGGTACACGTTGCAGCCGCGGACGATGAACATGTCATCCGAGCGGCCGACGATCCGCGAAATGCGTCGATGCTCACGGCCACACGCGCAGGGCTCATCGATGATGGTGGTGATGTCCCGGGTGCGGTAGCGGATGAGCGGGTTGGCCTGTCGGTTGAGGGTGGTCAACACCAGCTCCCCCTGCTCGCCGGGACCCAGCGGCTGCAGGGTCTCGGGGTCGACGATCTCGGCCAGATAGTGGTCCTCCCGCAGATGCAGGCCGTTTTGCTCCGGGCATTCCAGCCCCACACCCGGACCGCACATCTCCGAGAGCCCGTAGCAGTTGTACACCTTGCAGCACAGCACATCCTCGATACGCCGCCGCATCGCCTCGGTATGCGGCTCGGCGCCCAGAAACGCGCACTTGAGCGACAGGTCCCGGGCCGGGTTGATAGCCTGCTCCTGGCAGTAGTGGGCGATCTTCATCGCATAGCTGGGGAGGATATGCAAAACGGTGCTGCCGAATTGCCGCATGAGCTGCACTTGACGCTGGGTATTGCCGGAACTCGCCGGGATGGTCATGCAGCCCACCAGCTCGGCGGCGTAGTGCAGACCCAGACCGCCGGTGAAAAGTCCATATCCCATCATGTTCTGGAAGACGTCCTCGTTGGTCACCCCGACGCCCAGCATGCCTCTTGCCACGCACTCGGCCCACCACTGCAGGTCCTGCTGGGTGTGGTAGATGGCCGTGGCAACGCCGGTGGTGCCCGAGGAGTAGTGCATCCGCACCACGTCCCGGTGCGGAACCGCCAGGAAGCCGTAGGGCATGTGGCTGCGCAGGTCATCCTTGGTGGTGAAGGGCAGCTTGACGGCATCCTCAAGCGTCCGGATGTCGCCGGGCGAGAAGCCCTTCAGCGCCTCGGCGTAGTACGGTGACCGCTTGGCCCGGTCAATCGTGCCGCGGAGGGCCGCCAGTTGGATGTCCTCGATCTGTCGGCGGGGGAAGAAGTCGGCCTGATAGTAGTCGTTCATATGCACGATGCGGGCCGGAGATGAGACCCGGCCCTCACACTCCTATTGGATTGGGGCAAGCATATCCCGCGGCCTCGAAGGTGTCAACTTGGGAGGCGCCTGGGGCGACGAGGAGGCCAAGGAACCGGTGGGGAGGCGCTTGCGCCGTGACTATAGAGGGGTATAATGAACGTTGACACCACTTTGTAGCACAGGATGGTGCAGTATGGCGCAGGACGTCATGACAGCGCAGCAGGCGGCAGAGTTCCTGCAGACCAGTCGCGCCACCGTCATCCGCAAGGCACAGGCGGGAGAGCTGCCCGCCGCCAAGCTGGGGCGCGAGTGGCGGTTTCGTCGCTCCGACCTGGACGCCTGGCTGCAGGCGGGCGGCGACCGCTACGAGGCCATCGTCGCTGAGGGGATGTCTCTTGAGCTGGCGGAGCGGAGGTCGGAAGACGACGGCGCCCGTGTGGCGCTCTCCGATCTTCTGCGAAGAAACGCCCTATGAGCTACTCTATCTGCTTCACATCGCGGGCAGTGATGGACCTCGATGAACTCACGGCCGAGATGCACCGGCGGGTTCTGGCGAAGCTGTCGGCTCTGGAGCAGGATCCGCGACCGCCCGGGGCTGTGGCCCTCAAGCCCGAAGCACCGAGCTGCTACCAACTGAGGGTGCAGGACCTGCGCATCGGCTACGAGGTCGACGACGCGCGCAGGACGGTCACGGTCTGGCAGATCGGCGACCGGAAGCGCTTTTACGAACGCGCCGGTCGGCGGCGCTAACAGACCGCGGCGACCAGTAGCAGAGGACACCGGCCCGCGCGGGGAAAAGCCGGCGGGCCGACAGGCAGCGCCGCGAATCAGGGTCGGAATCCCGGCATCCTCTTCCAGAGGTGACCCCCAATGCCCACCGGCAGCCGAGCCCCCAGAGACGAGACATTAAGGCTGCCCTCGGGCGTCAGCCGCCGTGCCGCCGCGCTGCGCCGGTTCGCCCTGGACGCCGTCGAGCTGGCGACCGCGCTCACCGCCACGCGAGCGCACGTGCTGCGCCTCGCCGCTCTCAGAGGGCTGGACCTGCTGGAGCTGGAACGAAGCACTGCGCAAGGCGACGGGGATGCGGCCGACGCAGGCTGCCAAGTGGTGTCCAGTATCTGCGGAGAGTGGCTGGCAAGGCTGGCCGCCGGGGGCCTTGGAGAGACGATCCGGATTCGGCTACCCTTCGGTATCGTGCGGCGGTGCGAGGCGCTGGCCGCGGCCGCCGCCGGTGCCGCCCCCTCGGCTGCCCGGCCGCGCATTGCGTGGGACGACGTGGTGCGCGTTGCGGTGGTGATCGGTCTGGATCGGCTCGAACTGGATTGTCGGCGGCAGGCCGACGGTGAAGTTGATGTCTGAGCAGACGGACGTGCGGCCGGCCAGATCGCGGCGACCTCCGACCGGCCGGGGCCTCCCACCGGGCTGAGCCCGGCGGCGCGCAGGCCGCCGCTCCCCCTCCGTCGAACCACCACCCCCATGCCTACCGCACAGT
>CAYRFY010000638.1:0-4799 GCA_964423635.1 uncultured Armatimonadia bacterium
CGCAGCTTCGCCTGCCGTCTTGCTCCGGGAGGTCCGCGACATGGATGTTGCAGCGTTCAGCCGCAAGGTCATCGAGAATGTCGAGACAGTCATCGTCGGCAAGCGCGATGGCGTCAGGCTTGCACTGGCCTGCCTGCTTTGCGAGGGTCACGTCCTGCTCGAGGACGTGCCCGGGGTGGCCAAGACGATGCTGGCCAGGTCGCTGGCTAAGAGCCTCGGTTGCACCTTCGCCAGGGTGCAGTGCACGCCGGACCTGCTGCCCTCCGATGTGACGGGCACTTCCGTATTCAATCAGAAGACCCTTGAGTTCGAGTTCCGGCAGGGCCCGGTGTTCCACCAGATTCTCCTGGCCGACGAGATCAACCGCGCCACTCCCCGGGCCCAGTCGGCTCTGCTGGAGTGCATGGCCGAGCGGCAGGTCACCGCGGACGGAGAGACCTACGAGCTGGCCAGGCCCTTCATGGTGCTGGCGACCCAGAACCCCATCGAGCATGAGGGGACCTTCCCTCTGCCGGAGGCCCAGCTCGACCGCTTCCTGATGCGCATGAGCCTGGGGTACCCGTCGTTTTCCGATGAGAACACGATGCTCGAGCGCCTGCGGCTGACACATCCCATCGACGATTTGGAGCAGGTGGTCGGGGTGGTGGACCTTCTTGAGGCACAGGCCACGGTGCGCGAGGTGTTCGTGCACGAGAAGGTGCGGGAGTACATCGTGCGCCTGGTCCACGCCACGCGGCACACCACCGAGCTGGCGATGGGGGCAAGCCCCCGGGCCTCAGCGGCGCTGTATCGCTCGGCGCAGGCCATCGCCGCGCTGGAGGGCCGGAACTACGCGGCCCCGGACGATGTGAAGTATGTGGTCAAGAGTGTGCTTTGCCACCGCGTGATCATGGCGCCGGAGGCCCGGCTGCAGGGGCGGGACTCCTCGCAGATCGTGGATGCGCTCATCGAGCAGGTCCCGGCGCCGGTGGAGAAGGGTCGTCGGTGATGAAGCTGCGGCGCAAGCTAGCGGTGGCCGCGGCGGCGGTGTTCCTCATCATCGCCGTGGTCTTCAAGGTGGGCTTCTTCGCCTACGCCTTCTACGCCATGGTGCTGGTGGCGCTGGTGGCCTACGCCATGACCCACCTGGGCCTCGACGGCCTGCAGACCGATCGCCACCTCACCACCCGTCAGGCGCAACTGGGGGAGGAGGCCGTCGTCACCGTCGGGGTGCGCAACACCCGGCCACTGCCCCTGCCCTGGGTGGTGATGGAAGACCTCCTCAGCCCCGGTCTGCCCGTGATGGAGGGCGCCGGCTCCCGGGCCATGGTGATGAGGGGCAATGGCGCCACGACCCTGCGCTACCGTGTGCGCTGCGACAAACGTGGGTACCATCGTGTGGGCCCGGTGCTGTTCGAAAGCGGCGACTACTTCGGCCTCACCCGGCGCTTCATGAGCCACGCCAATGCGCAGTTCATCACCGTGTACCCGCGGGTGGCGCCGATCGACAAGTATTCCGTGCCCACCCATCGCCCCCTGGGCGAGACCACGGTGCGGATGCGAATCTTCGAGGACCCCACTAGAATCGCCGGAGTGCGGGAGTACCGCCACGGCGACCCGCTCCGCCGGGTGCACTGGAGGGCCAGTGCCCGGACGGGCCGCCTGCACGCCAAGATCTACGACCCCTCCTCACTGCTGGGCGCCAATATCCTCCTGGATTTCCACGACAAGGCCTGGGAGGGTGAGCGTAAGGAGGAACGGTCGGAATTCGCCGTGACGGTGGCCGCTTCCTTAGCCTCACACCTGGCCGCCCGGGGCGTGGACCTGGGCCTGGTGAGTAACGGAGTGGACGCGGCCGACGTCATGCAGACCGCACCGATCTCGGTGGAGGCCAACAGCCGCGACGAGGCCCGGCGGCTGGTGGAGCTGCGCAAGGAGACCTCCCGCCTGCGCCCCGTGGAAGTGCCGGTGCGCCGTGGCAGCGAGAGTCTGACCCTGGTCATGGAGTCCCTGGCCCGCCTGGACTTCGGCCACGGGCTGGCGCTGGCGGACATGGTCTCGCAGGAATACAGCAAGTGGCCCCGGGAGCAGACGGCCGCCTTCATCATCCCAGCCATGTCAAACGAGCTGTTTCGTCAGATTTCAAGGCTCAAAACCAACGGGTTCAGTGTTCTAGTACTGCTGATAGACCAAAGGAACCAGGCCCCGGCGGTGATGACCGCGCTGGCCAGCATCCATGTGCCGGTGCTGCATCTGGCGAGCGATAGCGACCTGCACAATATCGTGGTCTAGAAGCGCGGCGAGAAGTCCACATTCGCCGAGAATGTCATGCTGAGAGCGTCCGCTCCCGGTAAGAGCAGCTCGAGGAATCTCCCGGGATATCGCGAGATCCTTCGCGTAAGTGTCGCAGGTCCGGGCTTGCGACACCGGCGCTCAGGGTGACATAGGGCGCGGGCGACGCCGATACTCGGGGATGACATGGGGCGGTGGAGGCAGCGTCGGCTTCCGGCGCCACCGACGGCCGGGGGGCCTGCTCGCAGGCGCTGGGGCGACCACACCGGACTGCCGCTGCTGTGAGATGGCGGGGCCGCCGTATGAGGAGATCGGGACGAACCAATGCGTAGCTACTACTATAGCCTGCTGGGACCGGACACCATTCGCAATATCGCCCGCGTCGGTCTTTGCCTGCTGTGCGCGGCCGTAGGCGTTGCCCTGCTGCTGCGTCAGTAGTGCCCCACGGGTGCGGCCGGTCCCGGCGCTTCCGTTTGCGAGGACTCTCCGGCGACCGGTCTGTCCGTTCCGGCCGCCGCCTCGCCTCCAAACACCACCTGTGGGCAGGAGCTCCTTATCGGGTGCCACGCATGAGCAAGGACGATAGTCCCATCGACTTCGGCCCGCCGCAGGAGGGCTCCGACGCCGTGGAGTTCGGCCCTTCGGACTCCGCGGCGCGGGCCGGCGCTGTGGATTTCGCCGAGGTCGCCGGCCCCGTGTTTGACGACGAGACCCCAAAGACCCCGGACGGTGAGTTCGTGGAGGGCGAAGCCCCCGTTCGCCCCCTGGAGACGAGACCCCGCCGGCCCGAGGTCATGCCGATCCGGACCGACGAGGTGCTCGACACCGGCCCGGTGCTGTTCGACTGGCTTACAGAGGTGGCCATTCCCCTGGGGATCTTCGGGCTCCTGGGCTGCTTTCTGTATTACCTCATCGACCTGCGGGCGGCCCTGGGCGGGGAGTTCTCGGCCGGCCTGCGCTGGGTGTGCTTCTGGTTTCTCCTGGCCGCGATCCTCATCACCCGTATCCGCACCAAGTACGGCAATGCCGCCGTGGCCCTCCCGTACATCATCGCACTGGCTCTGGCGACCGCCATCTTCGTGGGCCACTTCACCTTCGCCGCCGGCGCCATCGCCGGAGCCGTCACCTCGTGGGGTTCCATTGCCTCCTTGCTGTTCAACTACTCGCTGGTAGGGCTGCTGTGGTGGGCGGCGCACCGCGTCACCCGCGACTGCACGCTGGAGGAGAACGTGCAGTTCGCCACCGGGCAGGGGTTCCTATCGGCGACCACGGGCAAGAGTGGAGGTAAAGGGCGGGCTCCCAGCCATCCGGGGCGCATCATTCTCTACGTCACGGCGGCGGCTGTGCTGACCTTCGGTCTGGGGCATCGGGCCCTGGGCGACCAGGGCCGCTACGCCACCAATGCCTTCTGGTGTATGGGCGGGTACGTGTTCTTCGCCCTGTTCTTGCTGGCGGCCACCAATCTGTCGGCCATCCGCATGGACGTCCGGAAGCGCCGGATCGGCCTTTCCCGGCGGCTGACGCCCTCCTGGGTCGGCTCCACGCTGGCTCTGGCGCTGTTGATCGTGACGGCGGCGGCCTTCATCCCGCGCCCCAGCGGGGCCGAGGGCAAGCCGCTGGAGTTCTGGCAGCCCGCGGCCTGGCAAAAGGACTGGAGCGGCGGTTGGCAGCGCGGGCCCGCCGGGGGCACCCGCAACCCGCCCTCGGACAGAACCACCGCCCCCGGACGCGACCCCGACACGCAGGGCGAGGGGCTCCCGACTGAAGACGGCACCGAGGGCACCGCCGGCACCTCCGGCCGGCAGGGCTCTGGAGACCAGGCCGGGGGCGGAGGCGGCGGGGCGGCCGGCCAGGCGGGCTCCGGCGGAGGCGGCGGCAGTGGCGAGCAGGGCGAGAGCGGTCAGGGGGGCGGCGCGGGCAGCACGGGCTCCTCGGAGGGAAAGTCGCAATCCCAGGTTTCCGGTCAGGCCCCCAAGTTCTCCTGGTGGTGGCTCTTGCTGCTGCTGCTCTTGCTGCTGCTGCTGGCCTATCTGATCTACCGCTACCGCAAGCAGATCGCCGCCTTCTTCCGCGCCGTGTGGGCCCGCTGTCAGGCGGCGTGGGCCGCGGTGCTGGCGTTCTTCGACCGTCTCAAGCGCCTCCTGGGCTTGGGGCCACGCGAGGAAGACGAGTTTGCCGATCTGCCCGAAGACCCCTTCGCCGACCTGTGGGAGCGCCGTGACCTGGGTGCCGGGATGACCCCGGCCCAGATCGTGCGCCATGTCTACCGCGCCTTCCTGGGCTACTGCTCCCTGCGAGGCGTACCCCGCCCCAGCCACCTCACGGAGTTTGAGTTCCTCCGCACCCTGCCCTCGCGCCTGGGCGTCGAGCCCGAGGACCAGCAGAGCCTCACCAATGTCTACGTGTTTGCCACCTACAGCCCCAATCAGGTGGGGATGGAGATGGTCGACCAGGTCCACGGCATCTGGGGCCGTCTGCGCCCGGCCATCGACGAGGCTCTGGCGATGCGGGACAAGAAGAGCGCCTAG
>CAYRFY010000639.1:0-4796 GCA_964423635.1 uncultured Armatimonadia bacterium
GCCCGGCTCGGGGGAGCCGGGCGCGGTGTGGCGCGACGGGAAGGCGTCGATCAACTGTCGTCTTCAGGCCCCTCCGCACTCAGGTCATCTTCCACCTTCTCCTCGCCGTCATCGGTGTCGGGGGGCATGTAGATGCTCTCCGGCGGGCTCGTGAGGGCGGCGATGTACTGCATGTACGGCGTCCGCCAGGCCTCCTGCCTCCCGCCGCCGCTGGCCGTGCCCCGGAATACGTAGACCGGCTGCACGAAGTCTTGCTCCTCCACCGCGGCCCGTCCGTAGTAGGCCACGGAGATCTCGTTGATGACGATGCGGTCCGGACGGGTGAGGGTGAGGTTGTCCAGCGCCCCGCCCTCGGCCAGCTTCTTGACGGCCTCGCGGACGTCCAGAAGCTCACCGGTCTTGTCCGGGCTCAGCGCGCGGCGCACCACGAGACAGCCGGCGATCTTCCCTTCGTCGTCGTAGAACACCTTGGCCTTCTCACCGCCTCCCACGGTGGGGTAGCCGTTGAGCCGGGGACGCACCGACACCTGGAAGGGGCCGGGGATGCGCCGCGGGCGCCCGCCGCGTTCGGTGATGGTAACCACGTCCTGCCGGGCCTCGGCGGTGTACTCCTGGCCCATGTCCACACCCATCTGCTGGAGAAACTCCACCGCCTGAGCCTTGGCGGTCTCAGGGGTCAGACCCCGCGTGGCCTGCTCCGGAAGCTTGGCCCACAGGCGCTCCATGTCCGCGCCGAACACGGCTCCGGAGGCCTCGAAGACCTCCACCTCCGCCTCGCCCTCGCCCGTGGTCTGAAGGCCCTTCTCGGCGGCCTTCATGTCACCGTTGACCTTGAGAAACCCCGCGAGCCGCGAGGCCACGGTCTTGGACCTGCCCATGTCCACAGACGCCTTGTAGTACGGCAGTGACTTGGGCATCGTCTCTGCCAGCTTCTCCACGGTCATACCGCCCTGCAGTCTGATCTCGAGCTGGTACTTCGCCTGCGTTGCCACGGGTCGAAGCGGTCTGTCTCCCGGCCGCGGCCGTGGTTGGGCCATCACGACGATCGCAATTGCAAGCAGGCCTGCCGCCAGCAGACCCACACCCGCGTAGAACAGCACTTTGTGTCTCATCTCCGGGTCTCCTTTCGTTGCAGGCTAGTCGCAATTGTGTGAGTAGTACCAAAACGACGTGGGGGAGCTGCTGTCGCCGGCCACCGAGCCCTTCCCGTGGATGCGGTCGGAGTACGTATTGTTGGGCCCGTAGACCCCCATCGCGCCCGCATCCGTGCCCGAGCCCTCCGTCACCTCGCAGGCGTACCACCACGACTGTACCACGCTCTTCTTGCGGAAGGCCTTGTAGGCGAACCAGAAGCCGCGCGTCCTCTTGTCATGGGCGTTGGTGTCGAAGCCCAGGATGGTGTGTAGCCTGGCGAAGGCCGACTGCCAGTTGGCATGTGTGGCCGAGGCCAGGCAACTGCAGGCGTCGAGGATGATCCACTCCAGGTCGTCGTCATCGCCCCAGCGGGCCTCAGTGCGCGAAAGCCACTGATCGTCGTGTCTGGAGTTGAAGGAGAAGCCGCCGGAGTTGCCGTGGCTGGCGATCATCGCGATGTCGCAACGGTCGCAGTAGCTGCCATCGGTGCCTCCGCTGGAAGCCTCCTTCCAGTGCTCTTCCCAGGCGTTGTTATTGCCATTGCAGAAACGGCCCCTCCAGCCCTTCAGCTTGAAGTAGTTGTACAGCCCCTTGGCACAGTTGTCTCTGTTGTACAGTCGGTCACAGCCCGGATTGTCGGGGAACTTGTTAATCCATTCCACGCCTACATCGACGTCACCGGCCGATGCCGCGACCGGCAACATCAGCAGCCCAACGGCACAGCACAGCGCTGCAGCCCCGATCGGGGTGAGAGCACATCTCGGCATGGTTCCACCTCCACTTAGTGATGGCCCGTCCCTGCGTTGACCGCAATGGCTGGGATGATGGCGCCGATCGGTGTGCTACCGTTGGTTAAGCCTGCCGTCCGGAGGCAGGAAGGAGGGTTCGTCGGTGATGAGCAAGGTGTCGTAGCGTACTTCGGTGGTGAGGTTGGCCAGGGACAGCTCGTGTTCCCCTGCCGGAAGCGCAACGGTGACCAGGTCGGTTGAGACGGGGCGCGCCCAGGTCCAGAACTCCGGGCGCACATTGGCCTCGGTGCAGCTCAGGTCCGTCTCGCCACCCCCTACGGTCCCCACCGCCTTGCCGTCGAGGAGCACCGTGAGGCTTTGCTTCACCGCCGCGCCTCGGGCAGACTCCGCCCCATTGGGCAGGTAACGCAGCCACAGATAGTGGCCCGCCTCGCGCGGGATGTCCACCATCCAGCGCACCGCGGCAGTCTGGTCCTCTTGAGGCCCGGCGTCCCCGGGCAAGAGCACGTACTGCTCCCCATGAGTACCGGTCACGCTTCTCTTGACCAAGGGGCCTGACAGGTCCGCCTGGTCGAATCGCAGTTCCAGCGTGAACTCGGGCGCCTCGCGGGCGGCGGTCGCGGCCGTAATCGGAGCGGATAGGGGTGACTCATTGCCCCGCCGATCCACGGCCGTCACCGCGTAGTGGTAGGTCGTCTCCGCGCGCAGGCCGTAGTCAGTAAGCTTCGTCCTAGTCGGCGAGGCCACCAGGAGGCTCTGGTCTGGCCCGGTGAACGGCACACGGGAGCAGTAGACGTTGTAGTGCGACAGATCCTGGGCGGGTGAGGGTTCCCAGCTCAACTCGATGACGCGGTCGCGTACCACCTCCGCGTGCACCCCCGCCACAGTCGCGGGTGCCCGGCCGTCCTCCGGCCTCGGCCCTACGGGCTCGAAGCCGGGGTCCGTCGCCAGGCAAAGCAGGTCTAGCTGGGCACGCGGCGCGTCCGGAGCCAGCGTCACACTCAACTCCCCCCGCACCGCCGACACCCTCGCGGCACGGTACCAGCACCAGTCAACATCGCGCGCCGGCACCCGGGCCACCATCTCTCCGTCCACGCTCACATCCCAGCTCACCACCTCCCGCCCCTCCCGCCGGGTGCGCAGCCACAGGGAGTAGTCCCCGGCCAGGGGCACCGGCACCGTCAGCTCGCAGGACCTCTTCTCAACCGCCGGGGTTGCGTACAGGTAGTACCAGTCGGAGGCCCCGAGCCTGTCACGCCCCACCGATACGCCCGGAGTGGCCGCCGACGGCAGGTCCACCACGGCCGCCTCGGCCTCGCGGTACACAACCACAGCCCCCGGTCTCTCGCCGGCGCCGGGCACGATCGCCTCCTGTGAGTAACCGCTCTCAATGCCACTTTGCTCCACAGTGCTGACAACATAGTAGTACCCTGTTGCCGGGTGGGGCGAAACATCCAGATAGGATGCGCCCGCTACAGGCTCCCTTGTGAGAAGCTCGTAGCCGTCCCCGCTCACAAGGCTGCGGTGGACCAGATACCCACGGACTTCGGTGTGTTTGGGCGGCGGCTCCCAGGAGAGGTGCACGCCGTCGGCCTCTCGGCGCGCCGTAGGCCGGCGGGGCGGCTGTGGGCGTGCCATTACGGCCACGTAGTTCTTGGGCACCCCGGTCATGCTCGAGCCGTAGTGGATCTTGGTCGCGTCGCGACTCAGGGTCGCGAAGTTGCCCCCGTGGTAGAAGGCGTTTGGCCGCATCTTGATATCGCAGACCGGCTGCCAGGTGCCGTCCGTGAACACCTGAGACAGCAGGTTCGCGTTCACCGGGCGGCTGTACGAGGTGAGATACCCCCGCACGCAGGTCACGTAGAACCGCGGGTCGTGGAACCAGCAGGTGTGGTACACCCAGCCGTCGGGACTGATCGCCACCTCGTGTCGATCGCCTTCGTCCCGCGTCCGGTACGAGGTGGGACTGCCGTCCCAGCAGGTGTACTCGCCGTCCGGCGAGTAGCTCAGGTGGCCGTGGCTGCATGAGGGGTAGAGGTGGTAGACCTCGAACAGCTCATCGAGGTCATCGGTCTTTGGCAGGGCCGCGTCCCTGGGGAACTCCACCTGCCCGCTGATGAAGGCCTTAAGGTACTCCGTGTGTCCGGTGATGGGCACGATCACGCGCTCCATCTCGCCGGTGTGGGTATCGATGCGCGTCCCGACGATGATGCGAAACAGCGCCCCCTTGTCATCGGCGCCGGCCGACATGAGTGACTTGATCGGCTCGGGATCGTCGTCGCGCTGCCCATAGCAGTCCAGGACCTTCACCAAAGGTGCCGGCACATCACCATCGCGGTACCGCACCCATGTGCCGCCATCGTGATCCACCACAAAGACCGAACGGTTGTCCCTGGTCAACCCGTAGGAGCGCTCCCGGGCCCGGGGCTCCCAGGTGGCGAGCGTCTTGACTTCCCCTGTCTGCAGGTGGGCCGCCTGCAGGTGCCCGGGGGAGTGCACGTAGTACACGTTCGGGTCTTCCAGGTCCCAAAGCGGCATGCCGCGGGTGGGCATGGGAGTGAGATGCGAGAAGTCCGGAGAAAGCAACCAGTAGCCCTTGCGCTCCTTACCGGCCATGCGGTCCGCAGGAAGCATCAGCCGCGAGCAGTCGGCGTTCCAGCCCGGCCAGATCGAGGCCGTCACGCAGTACTCCCTGACCGGGGAGTTGTCCAGCTTCCAGATCTCCGTGCCGTACTTGCGGTCATGGAAGACCACGCGATGGGTGGCAAGACCATCGCCCTGCCGGTAGAGGTCCCAGGGCTTATGCCCGGCGCGTTCGCACAGGGCGTCCAGACCGTGGATCGGGTCCGGGTCAGGACTGTAGTCCGGCCTCACGTACCTGCGCTCCACCGCCCCCTCCGCGTGCACCAGCCG
>CAYRFY010000640.1:0-4781 GCA_964423635.1 uncultured Armatimonadia bacterium
CCTCTTAATGGAGCCGCGCACCTCCCCCGCGACAGGAACTTTTCGGCCGGACTTCTAGATGCCTATGTCGTGGGACGTCTTGTCGTCTGGGGCAAGTTCCGGGGCCGCAACCAGGCCGTTGGCCACTCTCCCGCCCAGCGGGATCGGGCTTTGCAGCCCAACTCGGCGATCCCGCCTTGCGGGGTGTGTTCCTGGCGCTCCCCGTCGGCGGAGGCAGTTCGCCGTCTCGTACTCCCCGGGCTTGGCCGTCTGTGCGATGTCGCCCGTCACGACCACCAGGGACACCTTCGCCCCGTCCTCGCGCGCCGCAAGCTCGGCGGTGATCCTTCTCCGAGCTGCTGGCCGAGGTCCTTCGGGTCGAGGCCTGAAAAGCGGCTATTCTCCCCAAAGTGCAGTTCAGACAGGTGCAAGATCACGACAGGCTCTGCCACGATGCGGCCTCCCGTCGGCGGGGATCGGGCGAACGTGGGGCAATTCGACAGGTGCGGGCGCGGGACCTGTCGGCGAAAGGCAGGCAGGTGAGGAGGACAACTGGATAGGCTCTGTTGCTCCGCTGTTCGCCCACCGTGCGGGTCAGGAGGCCTGCGGGTACAAGAGCCCGCGCCGTTCCGCGCCACGCTTCACGCGCCACGAGCGTCCTCGCCCCGCAGCGACGGGCGGAGAACTGCGGGCGGTGGCGAAATGATAGGGGACGGACGACGCCCGAGGGCGGGGTGCGACACCGGCCGCGACCGCGCCGGCCGGCCTGGAGAACCGATCGGTGCGGATCGGGCAAGCGTTTGCACCCCGCGTGTGATGCGCCGCAACCAGAGGCACACCATGGGCATGCTGATCACTCTCACTGCCATTGCTCTGGCGATCTGGGCACTTCGTCGCGTGGCGCTCCTGGAGGAGCGCGTGGCCATCCTCTCCGAGCGGCTGACGCGGCTGAGCCGGACGGTCCAGCCACCGGATGCCGAGGCGCCGGAGGTGATGGCGCCGGCTGAGATACCCATCCCCGAGGTCGAGCCCAGACGGTCTCGCCCGGTGCCTCTGGCCCCCCCGTCGCCCAAGACGCCCGCTCCGGAGATGCCCACCGTCGGCGCCCCAGTACGCCCTACCGCGCCACCCACGCCTGCCGCCGCGGCCCCCGCGCAGCCCGTCGTCCCACCCGTTGCCCCTCTCGCGCCCGAGGCCCCGCCGGTGTCGCGACCGCCCGATACCCCGCTCGTTCCACAGCCGCTCCCGGCCGCGCCGCCACCACACCTCGGCGGCGTGTCGTCTCTGGAGGCCACCGTGGGCGGGAAGTGGGCCCTGTGGGTCGGGGTGATCCTGATCCTGTGCGCCGCGGCCTTCGGGCTCGCGTACGGCTGGAGCTACGTCGGCCCCGGCGGCCGCGTGGCCTGCGGCGTCGTGCTGGGGCTCATCTTCCTGGGCCTGTCCGACTGGTTCCGCCCCCGCACGCAGGAATGGTACGTCGAGGGCCTGGCGGGGGCCGGCGTGTCCCTGCTCTACCTGAGCATCTGGGCCGCCGCCATGCGCTACCACCTGCTGGGCACCCCGTCGGCCTTTGCTGCCATGGCGCTGGTGACCGGCCTGGGGGTGCCGCTGGCACTGCGCCAAGATGCCTCGAGCCTGCTGGTGCTCTCGACCATCGGCGGCTTCCTGACCCCCGCGATCCTGCAAGGCAGCGGCGGGGGGACGTCCGATGCGCTGATCTTCTGGATCTATGTCACGATCCTGAACGCGGGTGTCATCGGCGCCGCCAGTCACAAGGGCTGGCGCCCGGTGTGGGTCGTCTCACTATTGGGCTCGGTGCTGCTGATCGGGGGCTGGCTGGCCACCGGGTACGACGAGAGCCTGCGCTGGGCCTCGCTGGCGTTCCTGGCGGTCAACCTGCTGCTGTTCGTGGGTGCCACGGTCCGCGGTTGCCTGGCGACCGGCGAGGAAACAGGGGCGGTGGAACTCACGATTCTGTTCGTGGCCACCACGGGCTTCTTCCTCGCCGGCGTCTACGTATTGCCGAGTTCGCCGTCGCTGTGCCGCGGTCTGCTGGCCCTGGGGCTGGGAGCCGGGGAGCTGCTGCTGGGCTGGGGTGCGCGGCGCCGGGCGGAAGAACCGTCGCTGCTACCCGATGCCGCCTTCGGCCTGGGCGGTGCACTGATGGTGCTCGCCTGCCCGCTGTTGCTCAGCGGCAACCCGCTAACGGTGGCCTGGGCGGCCGAGGCGGTGGTCTTGACCCATCTGGGCATTCGCTATCGACGCGAGACCGTGTCCACCGCGGGCTGGCTGGTGCTGGCCGCCTCCGTCGTCGTGCTGCTGGCGATGGACCTGCAGTCGCACCGGACACAGCAGGTGCTGCTGCTCAATGCCCGGGGGGCGACCTTCATCGTAGTGTTCTCGGCCTGCTGTTCCATCGCCTGGCTCCGTCTGCGGTCCGCCGGAGGGGAGGTCGGGGGCAACAGAGTCCATGCCGGCGCGCTGCTCACCGTGGCCGGCGGCCTGCTGCTGTGGCTATCGGCCCGGGAAGTGCACGACGCGTTCATCGTCCACGGCTGGGCGGCACCGCTGACGGGCACCGCCGCGTGGTTGCTCACTCTGGCAGTGTGGGCGGTTCTCGCCCTGGTGTGGTATCGGCTGGGCGAGGCCTTTGAGCTGACGGGCCCTCGAGTACTGGGGCAGGTGCTGCTGATCCTGGCGACGGTGCTTCTGGGGCTACTCAGCGGCGCTACGCTGTCACAGCGGTGGTTGCCGGTGCTGAACCTGCGCGCCCTGACAGGGCTCGTGGTGGTCGGCTGCGATCTTAGCCTGGCCTATCGGCGACGCCGTGCCACCGGCGACGCGGGAGACGGCGTGTCGGAGACGACCGCCGTACTGGCTGCACTCCTGGCCCTGACCATCGGCTCTCAGGAGATCTACGCAGGTCTCCCGGTGGCGGCCTTTGGTTCTCCGCAGAGCCGGCAGGCCGGTGTGTGGCTCACCTTCGCCGCGGTGTGGGCCCTGTACTCCGCGCTGCTGCTGCATGTGGGCACACGTGCGCACAGCACCGCCCTGCGGTGGTTGGGCACCGTGCTGTGGCTGCTGGCGGCCGTCCTTACGCTGTCTTTGTGCTTCTCGGCCGGGACGCGGGAGTGGGCGCCGTACCTGAACGTGAGGGCCGCGGCCTTCGTCGCCCTGCTGACCTCTCTTGCGGCCATGGCAGGTGCTGTCGCAGCCGCCCGCGAGGAGGTCACGGAGGACGAGAGGCTGGTACTGGGCCCGGACGTGGTGGTGGCCGTAGGCGCCGTGCTCGGCCTCGTGGAGTTGGGGCTGGAGACGTGGGAGGCCTTCGCCTGGTCGCAGTTCCCCTCGCCCCAGATGTGGCGGCACGCGGCACAGCTCGGGGTCTCGGTGGTCTGGACGCTGTATGCGGCGGCGGCCCTGGCCGCCGGCGTGGCCCGCCGCCATGCGCTCTCGCGATGGTTTGCGCTGGGGCTATTCGGCGTGGCACTGCTCAAGGTCTTCCTGCTTGACCTACAGTTCCTCAGCCTGCCGTACCGAATGGTGTCCTTCGGTGTCCTGGGGGGCATTCTGGTCGCCGTGGCGTGGCTCTACGCCCAGTTCGGCAAACGCCTGCTGGCCGGCTGGGCCGGGGACGACGAGCAACGGCCATCCACGTAGCCGGAGGCAAGGGCGGCCGGCGGTGCGAAGGCGGCTATCCACAGCAGCGTCATCGGTTTCTGCCAGGGCGCTGGGGTCGGGTGGTGCCAGGGACCGCGGTCTCGAGGGTCTCGGCGCTGTGCCGCTTCTGTGCCTCCATGCCTCCCGTCGCGAACGGGAGGCGGACACGAGGCAAGCGAAGGCGAGACAGGTGAAGGCGCGGCAGGGCGCGAAATGACCGGGGAAGCTGCCTCCCAGTACCCTGCCCGGAGGCCAATAGAGATGACTTATGGAGGTCTTTGCCATGTCACGCATACCCATTGCGCTGCAACTGTACTCGGTGCGCGGTGAGTGCACCGGGGACCTTCCGGCGACGCTGAAGGCCGTGGCCGAGCTGGGCTACGAGGGCGTGGAGCCCTGGGGCTACGACGGCCAGGACGTGGAGTGGCTGGGCCACCGGCCCGCCGAGCTGCGCAAGATGCTGGATGACAATGGCCTGCAGTGCTGCGGGATGCACATCGCCACCGGGGCACTGCTGGGCGACAACCTGGCGCGCACTGTGGAGCTCAATGCCGCGCTGGGCAACCGCTTTCTGATCGTCGCGGCCGACAAGCCCCGCATGAGCGCCGCGGAAAGCACGCTAAAGCTGGCGGCGATCCTCAATGAGGTGGCCGCCAAGCTCAAGCCACAGGGCATGTATACCGGCTACCACGCCCACGGGTTCGACTTCGAGGTCGTCGAGGGCATGATCGCCTGGGACCGGCTGTTTTCGAACACCGATCCGGATGTGATCATGCAGATGGATATCGGCAATTGCGCCAATGGGGGCGGCGACCCGATTGGGACGCTGAAGAAGTTCCCCGGCCGGGCGCGCTCGGTGCATCTGAAGGACTACGGCGGCCCCGCGGGCTCGGTGATCGGTGAGGGTGAGGCCGATTGGGCCGAGGTGTTCCGCCTGTGCGAGACCGAGCACCCCACGGAGTGGTACGTGGTGGAAGAGGGCGGTCCCGAAGGCCTCGGTTTCGAGGTTTGTGGCCGGAGCCTGCAGGCACTCAAGGACATGGGTAAGTAGCCGTGCACGCCGCATGTAGGGCGCGGGCCCGTACCGCGCCACCGACGGAGGGCCGGGTGCGCGATGCGGCCGCGTTCCCGGCCCCCCCCCC
>CAYRFY010000641.1:0-4778 GCA_964423635.1 uncultured Armatimonadia bacterium
CGACGCCGGTACCCACAAGACCGGCCGACCAACCTCCGTGCCCGCGGTCTTCCAAGACCGCACCGCAGGCCACCCAGGCGACGCCGGTACCCACAAGACCGGCCGACCAACCTCCGTGCCCGCGGTCTTCCAAGACCGCACCGCAGGCCACCCAGGCGACGCCGGTACCCACAGCAAAGGCAGAACAACCTCCGTCCTCGGGTAGGTCCTGATCGTGCTCTGAAAAGACAGGGCACGTGCCTCGCACGCAGGCACGGTTGATTTGCTCATCCGTGGCATGAATCCAGAGGGGCGCGCCACTGTGGGCGCGCCCCCTGTACTCCTCGGGCCGACCGGCGGCCCCGGAACCGGCAGATAGAACGGCTAGTCTCCCGCCGCGAACGTCCACTGCCCGGGCTGCGTGCGCGCCAGCGCCTTCACGTGGCCGTCGTAGAATGCGGCGTTCACCATGTCATTGTGCCGCGTCTGCAGGCGCCGCCCCGAGGCCGGCTCTCCATAGTCCAGGTGGGCCGGGTTGCTCCAGATCTCCATGCCGATGGCGTCGACGATGTCGATGGTCCCCGCCGGGTCCTGTACCTGCGCCAGCGAGCGCGGTGAGTTGGGGACGGTTGCGGCCGCCGAGCCCGAGTTGTTGCACAGCCAGCTTGCCCGCGAGTAGCCCAGGACCAGTGGATTGGGCAGCCCCGGCGGGCGCATGTAGTTGTACGAGGTGACCCCGGGGGAGCTGGGGCACACCGCGATCTGCGTGTTCTTGGTGTAAGGGGTGATCAGGTCTACCCACCAGGCCAGCATCGTCGCGCCCGGCTGGGGCATGTATTGGTAGGCCATACAGATCGTCTCGTCGTAGTCCTGGCTGTACATGGCAAGAGCGAGCGCCAACTGCTTCAGATTGCTCTGGCACGACGCCTGCCGTGCCTTCTCCCGGGCTCTGGCGAACACCGGGAACAGGATTGCAGCGAGAATAGCGATGATCGCGATCACAACCAGCAACTCGATAAGCGTGAAACCTCGTCTCATGTGTGGGTCGGTCTCCTTCTCCTGTGGGGTGTATGAGGAGGCCATCGAGCCTGACGCCGACAGGGCCTCAGCGCATTATACCCGATTCTCGACACTCGCAGCCACCATTACGGCGAACGTACCGGCTTCGTTGGAGTATCGCGCGCGCCGGCGCGAAGACGCGCCCGGTGCCATGAGGCCGCGGACGGCAGAACAGCGCGCGGCCCTCGAAAGGGTCGCGCGCTCTTGTGGGATGCCGGGCGATACCATCAAGCCCTCAGTCGGGGTTGATGTGACCCCAGAGGGTTTGTCCCTGAGTATCGGTACGCAGTATCTCGGCCTGCTTCAGCCACTTGACGTGGCCGTCCAGATAGGCAACGTTGGCACCATCGTTGTGCCTGTCTGACACGCGGCCGAACCCGTCACTGTGGCTGTATGTGTTCAGCGCCCCCCACCGGCGGGGGTAGGGCGTATGTCGTGTGGTCCCGCGATGCGGGAGCTATTGGCGGTCTCGCCGTTGCGGGTCCGGGCAAGGATGCGCACCAACAGCGCTGCGCCCGTGAGGGCGCTTGATGTGTCGTTGCCACACCCTCTCCGCACCCCGGCCGGCCCGCCTGCGAAGGCCGTCGCGCTTTGCGCGGCGAACAGCCTAATACGTCGAAATCCTGCCGGCACGCCGGCCCGGGGAGCCCCAGCATGCGTCTCATTGCCATCTTGCTTATCGGTTGTACCCGGGTGGTCTCCTGCGCCGCCCCGCTCTCGGTGGTGGATTACGGCGCCACCGGCGACGGCCGCAGCGACGACACCGCCGCCATCCAGGCCTGCCTGGACGCCCTCCCGCAGTCCGGAGGCATCGTTGTCTTCCCGCCCGGGAGCTACCTGTGCTCGGCGACCCTCACCGTCAGCGGCAAGGACAACGTCACCCTCACCGGCCAAAGCGCTCTGCTGTCCTTCACCGCCGAGCCCGCCCGCGAGCACTGTTTGCTACTCACCGGCGCCGAGGACATCCCCATCGCCAACCCCCGCATCGAGGGCCTCCGCGTCCGCACGCCCACCGGCTACGGACTGTCCATCGGCCATTTCACCAACGCGACGTTCACCGATTGCACCGTGGAGCGCAGCGGGTTCTCCGGCCTGTACTGCTTCTTCGGCCGAGGGTGTCTGATCTCGGGCAACCACGTGCTGCACGGCGGCGATAACGGCATCTACACCTTCTCGGTGGATGACGCCGCGATCGTGGGCAATGTCGTGGAGCACGCCACCGGCACCGGTGGCATCGCCATGATGATCGGGCAGGGGCTGGTCGTGACCGGTAACACGGTGCGGGATAGCGACATCGCCGCCATCGGCACATGGGACGTGTGTCGCGATGTCCTGATTGCCGGCAATGTCATCGTGGGGAGCCGCAACACGGGGATCATGATCGACTGGAACGGTGATTGGGACAGCCGCACCCGCGACGTGACGGTGGCCGGCAACTCGATCTGCGACATCGCGCAGAATGCCGTTCAGGTCTACCACGGCGCCTGCGGCGACGTGCTGATTCGAGACAACACCATCAGCCGCTCCCGCACCGGCATCCGCCTGGTGGACTGCGAGGGTGTGGAGATCACCGGCAACCGCATCAGCCGCATCGGGCAGGCAGGGGTCTGGCTGGACAGCGAGGGGGACACCGCCTGCAGCCGCATCCTGATCGAGGCCAACCGCATCCGCAACTGCAACCTGCAGGGCGTGTGGAACAGCTTCCCGGGCGTCTGGCTGCGGGGAGCGCACCGGGAAATCACGATCCGTGCCAACGACATCGGAAATGACCGGCAGGCGTTGGCCGTCTGGTACGAGGGCCCGGCGGCGACGGCCGACCTCAGTTTCGACTGCGAGCGCCTCACACTGCGGCAGGACGGCCAGACGGTGGGCGAGTTCGCCCTCGCGGAGGTCCCGGTGCAGCGCGTCGACCGCCTGGTGCAGCAGATCGAGAAGCTGCCCGGCTGGCATGCAGAGCTCACCGGGCCGCGCTTCGGCGATGTGACCTTGCTGGAGCGCTCCGGCGGCAGGACTGCCACGGAGGAAGTTCTCTCACTCCCGTGCAAGGGCAGGCAGGGGGCCGCCGCTCTCTGGGCCAAGAGGCTCACGGCCGGGGTGAGCGTGAGCCCGGAGGCCACAGACGTGGTGCTGGAGGGCAACCGGGTATGGGGCGTGGAAGGAGAGTAGGAAGGAGGCGGGACGACGTGGGGCGTCGCCGTCGTCCCGCCGTGGAAGATCGTGCTTTGCGGCCCATCTGTGCCCGGCGGGAGCCGCTCCGCCGTCGGCACACGACCGCGACCTCCGCCACTATCCCGCTTCCACTCTGTACACCGCCTCCTGTCCGGGCGCCAGCCAGTGGTACACAGTCAGACCGTGCTCATCCCGCTCCTGACGATCCGCACTGTAAGCCCCGCCCTGAACCTCCTTGCCCTCCCAGTTCCAGGAGAACACCTTCGTGCCGGCGCCGGGGAAGGTGATGCCCACCCGCACATTGTCCGTCATGCTGTTGTTGACCAGCATCACATACTTGCGTCCCTCCAGGTCCACGAACTCCCCCAGTAGCAGCGGGTCTTTCTCTCCCGCCACCAGGCGCGAGACGGTGTCGTTGGGGGTGAAGACCTCGCCCTCACCGAAGGCCGTCGGGTAGAAAGTCACCCGGGTCGAGGCCAGATGCGTGAACAGGTCGCCGTAGTGGCGATGGAAGGTCTTCTGCACCCGCCGGATGTCGTCATAGGTCTCAGTCTTGTTCCAGTGCTCGTCGATGGGGGAGAGGCGGTAGTTGGAGTGAGGCTGGCGCATGTAATAGAAGAACCACAAGATCCCGTGGGCCCCGGAGGCCACGGTGGTATTGAACTGCCAGCGGATCTCATTGAAGTTCGGGCAACGGTAGTTGAAGTGCCCCACCGACAGCGTGGTGTTCCAAAACGGCACCCCATTGCGCAGCGCCGCCTCGCGATAGAGCCGCAGATTGCGGTAGTAGCTGTGCCAGCCCTCCTGGCCGGGGTTCATCTGGGCGTAACAGTCATAGCTGATGAGGTCGGCGTTGCTCTTTTCGACGAACTCGTCCAAATAGTTGGGCCAGGTGTCCGTGCCGGCCCGAGCCTCGATGCCGGGGAAGAAGGGCAGAAGGTTGGCGAAGGGGTGCAGATGCGGGGCGATCTGTTTCTGAACCCGATAGCATTCGAAGAAGGCCAGCTTGTCCGCGGCTCCCGGCTCATCACCCACGTGGAAGCCAAAGAGCGCCGGATGGTCACCGAACTGCTCCACGGCGGCTTCGATGCCGGCGGCATAGTCATCTGCGATCAGCTTGCCCTCCGGGCCCCTTTTGGCATAGCCCCGCGGGTCGCTGAGGATCAGCTTCATACCTCGCTCGGCGGCCCAGTCCAGCAGCCTGCGCATGTGGGCCACCTGCTCCGGGTTGGCCGGGTCGAAGCTCGGGCTCTGCGGCACGGTGAACCCCGCATCCGCCCACATGTCCACCTCCAGCTCATCCATATGGTGGCCGTGGTCCTTGAGATTGGTGTAGCTCCAGAAGCTGATGGGGTACTTGCCGAGGCCGAAGGACTGGGTCTTGTCGATCATCGCGCGCATGTTGTCTGTGACCCCCTGAGCGAAGACGATGGTGGTGACACACAGAAGCGTTAGAAGAATGGTAGTCGCGCTGCGGCTCAAAGTGTGTAGACCCCTTTCGAAAGTAGTGTGCCTTTGCCTTTGCCTTTGCCTTTGCCGTTGTCGTTGTCGTTGCCGTTGTCGTCCCTGGG
>CAYRFY010000642.1:0-4775 GCA_964423635.1 uncultured Armatimonadia bacterium
ACCCACTCGAAATCCTCCCGCTGCAGCACGCGCTGTCCCGCCTGCAACTCGACTAGCTCCTCCCCGTCCCCCACCCTCAGCCGCGCCGGGTTGCCGGGGAGGTGCACACAAAGCGACCGGATCGAGGTCATCTCCCGGGCGATGTTGTCGTTTTCGAAGGTAAGGTCATAGCGGTCGGCGTCCAGTCCCGGCCAGACATGTCGCCGGACAATGAGGCGGCCCAGGGCCGCACCGTCCGCGGCCACGAACTGTCCCTCGGCCTTCAAGACCCACTTCACGGGCCCGGACTCCTCCAGACCCATGGTCCCGAGCTGTGCCTCATGCCTTTTGCCCTCGGCGTCCACCAGTGTGGCGGTGAGGCCGCCCAGGTCGTCGCGAAGGCGTTCCGGCGGCGACACCGCTCGCCTGGTGACCTCCGTTCCGTACTCCAGATAGGCCTCCCCCTCCCCCGGAGGGCACAGAAAGTCCACCCGTAGCCATTTGATGCTCTGAGATCCGTGCCACCGGGTGACGGCCTGCACCTGGCAGGGCAGCTCCGACTTGCCCACCAGGAGCCGAACGTTATCGGTATCCGCCAGCGCCCCGTCGGGAAAGGGTATTCCCACCGCGATCGGCGCCGCCTCCAGGCCCCAGGCGCCGCGTTCGATCCTCAAGGCGATGAGCTCCCTCGCCACCGTGCCCCGGGGCGCCACCGGGCCCGGAACGGTGATCGTCTCCGATTCGAAGCCCTCACCCTCGCGGACCTCCCCGATGACTTTGAGCCAGATCGGCCACGCGGTCACGCCGGTGATGTCGCACCGGTGGTTATTCGCCCAGCCGGTCCCGCTGTCGCGGTTGTTCGTGGTCCCGCGCAGACAGCCCGGGTCCTCCTGGGCGACGGAGCCCAGGTTGGCCGTGGGTCCGTACTCAACTTCGCCCTTCGTGGGCTGCTCCGTGATCCAGCGCACATGCAGGACGCCGTGCCGGGTGCCCCAGGCCTCAAGCCCGGTCACTATTGGCTCGGGCTGGGCCCAGACGCAGCCCGGCAGGAACGCGAAGGCCCCCAGGATGGCAGACACACGCAGCGAAACAGACATGCGATCACTCCTTGGAGAGGACTTGAGGGCCTATTCGGCGCCGCCGGCAGGCCCCCCTTTGCGCGCGGGCGCAGGGAAGCTACAATGGAGCGATAACCGCAACCGCTGACCGGGCTGGAGGAATGACGATGGCAGACGTGATTCCGTTCCGTGGCTGGCGCTACAATCCTGCGAAGGGCTGCGAGGCCTCCCTGGTACTCGCCCCGCCCTATGACGTGATCTCCGAATGCGAGCGCCGGGCCTTCGTGGACAAACACCCCTACAATATCGTGCGCCTGACGTTGGGCGTCGACCCGCTGGGCACTGTGCCCACTCGCTCGCGGTACGAGCTGGCCGCCGCCGATCTGCGCGAGTGGCGAAGAGAGGGGATCCTCGTCCAGGACCCCGCGCCCGCCTTCTACCTCTACGAGCAGAAGTACATCGCTCCCGCCCCCGTTCCCCGCGCCGAGCCCAATCCCGTCACCCGCCGGGGAGTCGTGGGGCTGGTGAGGCTCGCCGAGTACGAAGAGCGCATCGTCCTGCCCCACGAGGGCACCCTGTCCTCCCCCAAGGTCGATCGCCGCCGGCTTCTGGATGCCATGCAGTGCAGCGAGAGCCAGGTCTTCGGCATGTACTCGGACCCCGACATGGTACTGGAATCAATGGCCGAGGAGGTGTGTGCGCACCCGCCGCTATGGGAGATGACGGACAGGGACGGTGTGCAGCACCGGCTGTGGCTCATCGATGACGAGCAGCGCTGCGGTAAGCTTACCGCGATGTTCTCCAGCCGGCCGGTGGTCATCGCCGACGGTCACCACCGCTATGAGACCGCCCTGGCCTACCGGCAGGCCCAGCGAGAGAAGCACGGCACCGACGGGGATGCGCCCTGGGACTACGTGTCGATGTTCCTGTGCAATGCCGACGCGGGCCAGCTCACCATCCTGCCCTCACACCGGCTGGTCAAGGAACTCCCCCTCGAGGCCGAGGCCCAGCTTTGGCGCAGCGTGATGGACGTGTTCGAGACCGAGCGGGTCACTATCGACAGCTCCTCGGATCAGGCCCGGGCCGACGGCATCCATGCCCTGCTGGACCGCATGTCCCAGACGGGCCCGAACGACCATCGCTTCGCTCTCTACGCCGGGGGCAACTATGCGCTGCTTTTGCATCTCAACGACCTGCAGCGCGCCATGGCCCACGGCGTGGCCGACTTGCCGCCGGCCACCAGAGAGCTGGACGTCGCACTCCTGCACAAGCTGCTCATCGAGGGGATCATGGGTCTCAGCGGAGACATGGCCGCGACGGGAGTGAACGTCCTGTTCTCCCGAGACGGCCACGACGCGGCCAATCGAGTGGCTCGGGGCGAGGCGGCCATGGTGCTGTACGTCAACACGACCCGCGTGGAGCAGGTCATGGCCATCGCCACGGCGGGCCAGAAGATGCCCCAGAAGGGCACCTACTTCTACCCCAAGGCGTTGGCGGGGATAGTGCTGCACGACTTGAGGCCGGAGGCTTAAGAGGCCCGGGCGTGCGGCATGCGACTGGGCCGGGTGTGCGGCGACGCAAGCGTCGCACCGGCTGCACACTCGGCCCTTCCATACGGCAGACGCCCCGTTTGCCCCCCCGTACGGCATAGGCCCTGTTTGGCCCCGCTGTCCCTACTGCAACTTCTCCAGCATCTCCAATAGCGGCGGCAGGCCCTTTCTCATGGCCTCCTCCGGCGTGTACTCGCGGCCCTCGTACTCGAAGTTGATGTACCCCTCATAGCCGCCGGCCTTCATCGCCTGCAAGCAGGGCCAGGGGTCCACGAGGCCCTCCCCGATCAGCGCCCCGCGATAGTGGTTGCCGTCTAGAGCCTCCATGCCCTCCTCATCGCGCACCCAGTCCTTGAAATGAGCGTGCACCACATGCTCCTTGCTCTTGGTGTACCCGTCGGGAGCCTCCTCCCCGCCGATGAACACGTTCCCGTTGTCGTAGGTGACCTTCAGCCCGGGAACCTCGGCGATGGCCTTGTTCATGTCCGCCGAGATCGCGAAGGGACTGGCGGCGCCGGGGAAGTGCTCCACGCTCACGGCAACCCCCATCTCCTGCCCCATGGGCACCACCTTCTGCAGACTCTCGATGGCATAGGCACGCGTCTGTTCCCTGTCCTGGCCGGGAATGCCCGAGAGCACGACCATGACTTTGTCGGTGCCGAGGCGGACCGCGTTCTCTAGCCCCTCTTTGACAACATCCATCGCGGCGGCGCGTTCGGCCTCATCGGCCACCTGCAGCCGGGCGCCAAAGGTATGGCAGGCGCAGGCGATGCCGAAGTCCGAGGTGATCTTCCGGATCTCGTCGGGGTCATGGCCGTAGGTGCCGACCCAGTCGATGGCGTCGAGGCCCAGCTCCCTGGTGAGCTCGCAAAGCTGCGCGACATCCGGGTCTTGGCCCCACTGGCCGCGGGCCATGGTGTATGACATCATGGAGATCTTCATCAGTACAGGTTTCCTTTCGTCCGGGAGGTCCGCCCGGCGGGGCATGTTTCGCCACCCCAGGCGCCATGCCCTTCTGTGGCGGGCAGGTGCCGCACCGCCCATTCGCGAAGCACATGCCCCAACGACATCATCCACACCACCCGGGGGCCACCATGACCTCATCCCAGCCGTCCGGCGACAACATCAAGCTTGCCCTGATCGTCGGCCATCACCCCTTCGATGTGCCCGCCCTGTATGACGTGTTCTATCGCATGCCCGGGGTGGATACCTACCCTCAGGCCATGGACACCTTCGGCAGCAGCGCGCCCGAGGTGCGCCGGTCCTATGACTGTGTGGCCTTCTACAACATGCACCTGCAGACCCCGGCCGAGGGGCAGCCCTTCGGGCCCCAGATCGCCGGAGCCATCCTTGACCTCACCCAGTTGGGCACCGGCGTGGTTGTCCTGCACCACGCTCTCTTGGCCTACCGCGACTGGCCGCTGTGGGACGAGATCGTCGGCATCTCGCAGCGCACCTTCGGCTACTATCCCAATGAGACGGTGCGGGTGCACGTGGCCGACAAGAGCCACGCGATCACCGCCGGCCTGAGCGATTGGGAGATGACCGACGAGACCTACACCATGCCCGAGCCCGGCGAGGACAGCCACGTCCTGCTCACCACGGACAACCCCAACAGCATGAGCTCTCTGGCCTGGACCCGGCAGGTCGGGCAGGCGAGGGTGCTTTGCTTCGAGTCGGGCCATGACAACCTGACCTACGTCGATCCCAGCTTCCGGGAGGTGCTGAGAAGAGGCATTCTCTGGGCCGCGGGGAGGGAGTAGGGCCGAGGACGGCGGAGACACGGCACCTCTCACCACGCAGATCGGGGCGGGCAGGCCCGATCTGCAAGACACAGAGGGCACGGAGTTCCACGGAGAATGACATAATACGGAGACGCAGAGAACCGCGCAGAACACAGAGAACGGCGAGAGCGGGCGGGGACGGGCGACTTACCACATAGACAACGGGGTCCCACGGAGAACGGCAAGAGGTGGCTCCGACCTCCAGAACCCGCGAGCGCGCTCGACGTGGCTGTGCCGCCGCCGCCGCCGTTCACCCCCCTCCTCCCGTCGCCCGCGGTGTCTGCGGGCGTAAGGGAGAGGGGGGCAGGGGGGTGAGGCAGCCGTTGCCGTTTCGCGCCACGAACCACGCGCCGCCGCCGCTGCCGTTCCCCCTCTCCAAGCGCCCGCCGTGTGGGCGCGTGAAG
>CAYRFY010000643.1:0-2271 GCA_964423635.1 uncultured Armatimonadia bacterium
GTACGGTTCGAACGGGCAGGGGGACAACCTGTGCGTTGTCCCCTTGACCCAATGGGCGGGGCAGAGCCCCGCGACGTTGCCGGTCTGCCGTTCGCACCTGAGATGCCCATGGGGTCTATCCGGAGGGCAAGGGCGTCCTCGCCCTACACCCCCGCCCGCTCGAAGGCGCCCTTCAGCACGTGGTAGCAGAAGCTCGCCGCCGCCATGGGGACATAGTCCTTGCGGGCCCAGACCATCGTGCTGACCTCCAACGTGATGAAGCCCTTCCAGCCCCCGGCCTTCATGGCCTGCATGTACTCTGTGGAATCCAGATCGCCCTGACCCAAGAGCAGCAGGCGGATGCTGCCGTCGCTGTACTTGATGGCATCGGTGATATGGGTGTGGGCGGTGTAGGGCAAGAGAGCGTTGACCGCGTCTGTGATGCCCTCCCCGGCCAGGAACAGATGGACGATGTCGAAGTGCAGGCGGATATGGGGATCGTTGACGGTGTCCAGCAGCCAGATGATGCGCTCCGAGCGATCCAGGGCCGCGTTGCAGTGGGCCTCGGCGGCCAGGATGAAGTCGTCCTCCGCGGCGACCTTAGCGTAGTCGCCGAGAAGCTCCACGAAGCTCCCCTTGATGTCATCCCATTGGTCGCGCTTGCCGCCAAAGCCCATGGCGAGAACCGGCGGCTCCCCGGCTCCCAGGTCCCTGGCCAGCTCGGCGCAGCGGCGGACGTGCTCCAGGTCGGCCCGGTGCTGTTCGGGGTCGTCGGTATAGACACTGCCCAGTAGAAACAGGGCGGGGATGCCCAGGCCTTCGGAGCTGAGGATGCCGCGCAGCTCGGAGCGGCGCCGGGGGCTGATGGCGTCGGGCATCGCCCCCACGTGGTTGGGGCCGATGCAGACCTCCACTCCCTCGTAGCCGATGGCGGCCAGATCGACGAAGGCCTCTTCCAGCGGGATCGTGGGCAGGGCGTAGGTCCCGTAAGCGATCTTCATGGTGTCCTCCGCACAGGGCGTGCCCGGTGGCACGGCCAGAGGTAGCGGCAGGCGGCCGGCGGAGGGTAGTTCGCTTTTGGAGGCAACGAGGCCTGCTGGGGAGCTTCGCTATTGGAGCCCCGCTGTTACTCCTCGCTTCCCTTATCGCCCTGCAGCTCGCCCATGACCTCCCGTATCTCCGTTACCTCGCGGCCCAGGGGCTTCATGATGTCCCGCAGAGGCCTGTCTCTGTCGGTGTCGGCAGGGAGCTTCAGTGCTTCGAGTATGCTCTCCGCGGGGACGCCGTATCGATCCTCCACATCAGCCAGGGTGTCATTGCCGGTGATGTCGGCCCCCGGAGACGCACTTCCGTCTCCCTGTTTCTCACCACCGGCGGGTCCGGGTCCCGTTGGCCGGCCCAGCAGCGCCGCCACGGCCTGGCGAGCTTCCTCCACGTCCCGGCCGAGGCCGCCCATGATGTCCTTGAGCGCTGCCTGCCGGTCGGTATCGGGAGGCAGTCCGAGCTTTGCGATGATATCCTCGGCCGCAACGCCGTAGCTCTCACTCACCTCAGACAGGCTCATGAAGCCGCGAATGTTGGCGGCATCCAATGCGCCCCCGGGAGCCGTGATCTCCGCCATCGTGTCGGCCCGGGACTTCCACACCCCGGCGGCCTTCGCGGCGAAGATGACCCCGAAGAAGATGGCCACCGCCGCGAGGCCTACCGCGACGGGCGATACCGCCCGCTTCCCGGCCTTGAACTGCAAAGTCCCGCTCACCGGGCAAACGCCGACGCACTCGCCACACGCCAGGCACTCGGCGTCGGTTACCTGCTGCATGGACTGAACCTCGATATCCACCGGGCAGGCGGCGTCGCAGCGGCGGCAATTGATGCACGTACTGGTATTGCGCACGATTCTGGCGGCCCCCAACTTCGAGATGGGGCCCAGGAGTGCCCCCAGTGGGCACAGGTACCGGCACCAGGGCCGGTCTACCACCAGGGAGACCAGAAGCGATGCGATCAGGACGATGGTGCCCACCAGGAACTCGGTGCGGATCTCCTCTATGCCCGCCGTGATGTGGGCGTAGCTGGCCCAGGGGTCATAGGGGCGGAAGACCAGCTCACCGGTGGCCCAGGTGGCCGCGAGGATTACCACGAGGACGAGATACTTGACCCAGCGCAGGCCTCGGTCCACCGGGTTCCCATGCAGGGCCCGCCGCCAGTGCAGCTTGCGGCCGATGGTCGAAAACAGCTCCTGCATCGCCCCCAGAGGGCAGAGCCAGCCACAGAAGGCACGCCTGAACAGCAGGG
>CAYRFY010000643.1:2281-4773 GCA_964423635.1 uncultured Armatimonadia bacterium
AGTACCGTACCGCTCAACAGGATGATAGAGGAGGGCCAGGTGCGTGTGAGGTACTCGCCGCCGGCCACCGCGCGGTAGAGGGTGGCGGCACCTCCAAAGGGACACAGGGCGTCCACAGTAGGGGGGCCGGTAGGTCCGCCCCCCTGAATCTGGTGCAGGATGGTGATGGTGGTGATCAGGCCCCACACACCCAGGAGCGTGAGGATACGCAGCAGCTTCTGAGTCTTCATCAGGTGCGCCTCCGGACTTGAGTTCACAGGGAGGGAGACGACGCGGGCGAAGAGGGGATTCCATCTTGTTGAGGCGTGCTTCGCCCCGCCTGCGGCAGATCGAGGGTGTCCTCCGGATGCGGCGCGGAATGGCGCTGTAAGCGACAGAGCACGGGGGTGAGGACGGCGTCACCGGCGTCTCAACGACCGGGATGCGAGCCGGAGAGTCCGAGCTACGGAGACGGCCAACGGCATGCGGGCGAGACGCCCGCGGTCCCGGGAACGGCTGACGGCCGTGCTGTCCGCCGTTCCCCACCTCCCGCCCCCCAATCCCCACCCCCTCCTACACTCCCGCATCACCGCTGGGCTCGAGCTGCTTGAGGCTCACCAGCGCCTCGTAGAGACTGATGCGGAGGCAGTCGTCCAGGGGCATGTCGCAGTCCAGGGATTCCGGACCGTTGCACAGCGTCGGATCGACGTCCTTGACCGGCTGGCGCTGGCCGGGCAGGGCTTCCTCTTCCACCTCACCCCGTGCATGCGGCGAGCCGTGTTCTCGCCGAAACTTCTCCAGCGTCCGCCGTAGTGCGTCCCGCATCCCCTCGGCATCGTTGACCGCAGGGGTATTGGGTTTGAGGCGCTTGCGGCCGGGCTGGATCAGGTAGCCCTGGGCCACCAGGGCCGAGGCCACGTAGTTGCGCAAATCGCCGTAGATTCCGGCACGCTCCCAGAAGCCGATCTCCTGGCGCATGGCCTTGATCCCGCGCTCGAAGACCTCGTCCAGGGGGCACCACAGCTCGCCGGGCTCCTCCTTGCCCTGCGCCACCCGCTGCTGCTTGCGCTGGCGGATGATGTCGATGGCCACGTCCAGAGCATCCATGATCGGCGAGGAGGGGAACGGAGTGCGCTGGATCATCTCCAACTCCCAGCGCTTGTGGGGGAAGGGAGGCATGAGCGTGGGCGCCCGGTCGACCACGCGGAACTCCACACAGGCCCGGGAGTGCAGCTCGCACAGGGCGACGTAGAGGATCTGAACGGCCCAGTCCTCGGCGTCCAGCTCCGCGTCGGTCAGTGGCGCGTAGGCCCGATCGCGATTGGGTGTTCCGGCCGGCGCATGCTTCTCGCGCACGAAGTCATGGGCGAAGAGGTAGACCACACCATCCGGCCCCACCTCACCGGTGACCTCGATGCTGGACGGGTCCAACTCAGGCTCGGGCTCGCCAAGCTCCGCCGCCCGGGCCATCAGATTGCGCAACAATCGGTACCCCCCGACAAGGATCGTCGCCCCCACTCCCAACAGCAACACCGCGATAACGACTTCCATCAAGTCTCCTCACTCTCGGCGTACGCATACGCGATGTGGTTATGGATCGATTCCATCGACTCGCACTGGGCCGAGAAGCGCCGGGCACCGGGAACCTTGCGCAGCGCCAGGATGACGTCGCGCACGACGTCCTCCACGAACTTGGGGTTATCGTAGCTGTGCTCCGTGACCCACTTCTCGTCCGTGCGTTTCAGAAGAGGATAGATGCCGCAGCTTCCCTGGGCCTCCAGGAGGGGGATGAGGTCCTCCAGCCAGACCACCACGCCGGGCTCGGTCTCCAGCCACGCGGTGAGCAGCGCTCTTTGGCTGTGCGCCCCCCGGTCGGAGATCTCCTTGGAGCAGGGGCACAGGGTGATGACGGGCACTTTCACCACCAGCACGAAGCGGAACACCTCGTCGGCGATCTCGCCCTCGAAACGGCAGTCGTAGTCCAGAGGGCTGACAATCCCGGAGGCCGGGGCACGTTTGTCCAGGAAATACTTGAACGACACGCTGAGCGTCGCGGCCCGGGCTCCGAAGGCCTGCAGGATCTCGCGCAGTATCTGCTCCATCTCGACCATCGAAATGCTCTTCTTGCTCCAGCGCGAGAGCAGTTCCACGAAACGGCTCATGTGCGTGCCGCGGTCGGTCTTCGGCAGCTCGACGCTGGCATCGAAGCGCCCCAGCATACGGGCGTTACGGCCACCGGCCTCCCGGATCATCACCGGAAGATGAAGGTCACGAACGCCGACTTTCTGGATGGTTATCCCGCGCTCATCTGTCTGTGCAGCAACGTCTTTCATACCAAAGCAGTCCTGTCTAGATGCCTATATGCACCGACTTGTGCACAGATGAACCAAGTTCTGGGGTCGCGATCACGCCGTTCGTGAACGTCCCGCAAGGCGGGATCGGGCCCCGCCGTGCGGGACCCGACTCGGCGATCCCGCCCTGCGGGATCGCCGCCGGGCCGTGTCGCCGCCCCC
>CAYRFY010000644.1:0-3698 GCA_964423635.1 uncultured Armatimonadia bacterium
GTCACTCGCCCGCGCGTGTCCGAGGGTCCGAAGGGACTTTGTCGACAGGCTCAGGGGCCCCGCCAGCACGGTGGCTTGGAGCGATGCGCCGACGGCCTCGGGAGTGCCCGGCCAACGCCAACGGCGCCGCTCCCTGCGGGCCGCTGGCCCGCTTTCCCTCTCCTTCACGATACGGCTGTTCAGGAGAGGGCAACGACAAAGACAACGGCCGGCGGGACGAGAGCTGAGCACCAGGAAGCCATGCCGTCACTCGCGGGGCTTTGCGGCCGTCTCCGCAGGGGCGCGATCTGTATCGCGTTCCTGCGGCGGCAAACAGCCATGGATTGGCGCACGGCCGCATGTGCGCCAATCCATGGCCGAAGACTGCACCGAAGCGCCGAGGGAACGTTCGCTGACCGCCCCCTCGTCACGCCACTGGATGTCGCCCACGAAAGGGGTCCAGGGGACTGGTCCCCTGGCGGGGTCTGGGGCGGAGCCCCAGGGTGTTTTGCCGTCCGTCCGTCAGTCCGTCAGTCCGTCGTTCGCCGTGCCGTTGGGTGTCCGCAGCATTGCTGCGACGGTGCTTGCCACCGCCGGCTTACGGGCGAGGTTGCCCAGTTCGGCGAACTGGATGGCTGAGGCGCCGCCGGCGAGGATGGCGTCGATCTCCTTGCGCACGCGGGTGGAGGAGCGGAAGTCGCGGTGTGGATCGGCGTAGAAGCCGATGAAGGGCGCGGCCTGCTGGCGTGAGAAGGCGGTGCCCTGCTTGCCGACGACGTCCTCGACGAGGCGATGCACCTTCTCCAAAGGCCAATGGGGCCGGAAGAACCAGGCCACGGTCTCGCCGACGTAGTCGATATCGAGGCGATGGCCGTAGTAGGGATTGGGGGCGAAGTAGGGGTAGATGTGTATGCTCAGCTCGATGTCGGGGCGGGTTTCGCGGGCCACCGCGGCCATTTCGTTGATGAAGTCCGCGAGGACCTGCTCGGCCCAGGCGTCCTGAGTGAGCCCGGGGTCGGCGAGGCGGCGTTTGGCGAAGTCTTCATCGCACAGGTCGCAGTGGCACCGGCGATAGTTGACATATCCGACCATGTCGAAGGCCAGTCCGTCCACCTCGCCTCGGGCGTGCTCGGCGACCATCCTGGCGAAGTGCTCGCGGACCCGGGGCCTGTTGAAGCAGGGCAGGTGGCCGGAGAAGAGCTCATCGGGGGTGAAGGGCTCGCCTCCTTGTTGGAAGGTCTGGAGGCGCGGGCGCTCGAAGCGCGCCTGTTGCTCGGGCAGGAGCACTTGCCGCCAGTCTTTGTCGCCGCCGGTGAAGACCGTGGAGCGGTAGAGCTTGATGCCTCTTTGGTGGCACTCCTGGTGGAGACAGCGGGACAGGGCTTGGGGCGGCGAGGCCATGAGGACGTTGAAGCCCAGCCGGTCGCAGGTGTCGGCGATACGGGCCATGTCTTCGGGGGTCTTCTTGGGCATGGACCATTCCCACACGCCGCGCCAGGACAGGGTGGAGTCGCTCTGTGCCGCTGAGACGCCTGGCGAGCAAAGCAGGATAGCGAGGGGCAGGGCAGGGAGCAGGGCTCTCATGACCGAGTACCTCCGAAGGTGGCCGATGGTGAGGGATGATTTCGCCGATGGGGAAAGAGTACCTGCAAGAGGCGGCCGGACCGGGCGCGGGAGACCGACGGCAGGAGGCAGGAGGATGGGGCTTGCCCCGCGAAATGGACGCTTTGGTCGGGGCGAGAACCCTGGTTGATGTATTGGGTGTACGGAGGCCTACGTGATGACAAGTATCGCCATCGTCGGGGGGACGATCATCGACGGCACCGGGGCGCCACCGATCCACAGTGGCACGCTCACGATCGAGGGCGGCAAGATCGCCGCGGTGGGGGAGGCGGCGCTCGTCGAGGTTTCCGAGGGCGCCGAGGTGGTGGATGCGAGGGGCAGGACGGTGATGCCGGGGCTGATCGATACCCACCAGCACGTGGGGTTTCACTTTGGGGCGCTCAAGAGGCTCCGGGACTGCGCGGACCGGGGCACGACGACGGTGGCAGGGGTGACTTCGGGTCCAGACGGCGTGCGGTTGCGTCAGGCCATCGAGCAGGGCTTGGTGGACCGCTGCCCGCGGTACTTCGTGGGCTGTGTCGTGGGAGCCACTTGCGGGCACCTGCGGCGCACCGACGCCAATGAGCCGGGGATCACGGTGGATGGGCCGTGGGAGGTGCGGCGCGGGGTGCGGGAGATGGTGCTGGCGGGAGCGGACTTCATCAAGGCTTCGGCCTCGGGCGGCTTCCAGTGGGCCGAGGAGCGGGTGGAGTGGGAGGACTACACGTACGAGGAGCTGCTGGCGCTGACCGAGGAGGCCCATGCCAAGGGGCGCAAGGTCACGGTGCACGCCCACTCGCAGCCGGGGCTCAACCACGCCATCGCCGCCGGGTGTGACAACATCCACCACGGAGCTCTGATCGATGACGAGGCGCTGGAGGGCATAGGCCAAAGGGGCCTGTACTATGTGCCGACATTGCACATCACCAGCGAGAAGGTGATCGGCAATACGAGCTTTGGCCCCTGGACGCGGGAGCGCATGGCGGCGGCGCATCCCGTACATCGCCAGGGGGTTTCGAAGGCCCATGCGATGGGTCTGAAGCTGGCTGTGGGTACCGACGGCGGGCCGGGAGACGCGGCGCACGAGCTGATCGAGCTGTGTGCCTGCGGTCTGTCGCCGATGGAGGCGATTGTCGCCGGGACACGCAATAGCGCGGAGTCTCTGGGGATACTGGACCAGACCGGGACATTGGAGACGGGTAAGGATGCGGATGTGATCGTTGTCTCCGGTGACCCGCTTGCAGATATCTCGGTGCTGTATGAGAAGGCGAGCATCAACCTCGTCCTGCGTGCGGGGCGGCTGGTGGCCTTTGATGAGCAGTACAAGGGTCACTACCATCCGCGGGAGACATCGTGACGGGCGGCGGCAGCGTGATGTCTCCGGGCCGGAGCGGCGTGAGCCGGTAAGAGGGACAGCCGCCACGGGGACTATCTCTCTTCTCCGAGTGTGAAGGCTCGGGGGGACGAGCAATGTCGAGGACGGGAGCCCTACGGGGCGGTAACATCAGGAGATCGAGTGCGCCATGAAGCGGCCCAACATACTGATTTTGTACACCGACCAGCAGCGCTGGGACGCCCTGGGCGCCAATGGCAACAGTGAGATCCGCACACCGAATCTGGACCGCCTGGCGGCCCAGAGCCTGAACTACCAGAGGTTTTTCGTCCAGAACCCCGTGTGCATGCCCAGCCGGGTAAGCATGCTCAGCGGGCAGTATCCTTCGCAATTGCGGATCACCCACATGGGGGTGCCGGTGCCGGAGGACCTCGTGACCTTGCCCGGCTATCTTCGCAACTACGGCTACCAGACGGCCAGCATTGGCAAGCTGCATTTCTTGCCACACGCCAACCGCGACCACCGCGAGGTGCACCCGGCCTACGGGTTTGACCATCTGGAGGTCTCGGACGAGCCGGGCTGCTACGAGGACGCCTATCGTGCCTGGGTGCGGCATCGTGCTCCGGACGAGCTGGACAAGATAAGCTGCGGTTTGCCTCCGGCCGGTGAGGTCTGGCAAAGGACGCTTCAGATCGCCGACGGTATCGCGCATCCGGAAGTGCGCGAGCCCAGGACCGCGGCCTTCGAGGCCCGTTCGGATCTGACCCACACTGCTTTCGTGGCC
>CAYRFY010000644.1:3708-4769 GCA_964423635.1 uncultured Armatimonadia bacterium
TGGAGTACATCGGCAAGCACCGCGAGGGCCCATTCCTGTGCATTGGCGGCTTTTACTCCCCTCACTCGCCGTGGATCGCGCCCCAGGAGTATCTGGACCTGTACGATCCGACGCAGCTCTCTGTGCCGCAGTTCCCGGCGTGCGTCGAGGCCCGCCGGGGCGAGCGCTTCGGAGACGAGGCTCTGCGCGTGGCCAAGCAGGGGTACTATGCCATGGTGTCCGAGGTCGACCATCACGTGGGGAGGATCCTGGACTGCCTGGAAGAGCGGGGGATCGCGGAGGACACGGTGGTGGTGTTCACCAGCGACCACGGCGAGTATCTGGGGGAGTACCTGAGGTTTGGCAAGGGCTTCCCGGGGGAGGACTGCATCAGCCGGGTACCCCTGCTGATTCGGTGGCCCAAGGGCATCGCGGAGCCCGAGGCGATCGACCACATCGTGGAGGCCGTGGATATCGTCCCCACGTTGCTCCAGTCCGCGGCGATCCCCCTTCCTGACCGGTTGCAGGGGAGGCCCCTGCCGACCTCCAACGACCCCGAGGCGCGCACGCGAGAATCGGCTCTGCTGGAGGACACCGGCGGCAAGAGCCTGCGTACCGACCGCTATCGCTACGTCCTGCGCGCCGGGGGTCAGGAGCAGTTGTACGACCTGGAGGCGACCTATGGGCAGTACGAGGATATCTCCGATGAGGAGCAATACGCCGAGACGCTCTCGGAGATGCGGGGTGAGTTGGCAAGGCGCATGCTGGACATGGAGCGCCCGCTATCGAGGACATGGCCGTACTGAGGTGGGGGCCGAATCAGGAGCTACTTTGAGAGGTCCGGTGGGCGGGGGCCCGCCTCGGGACTACGGTCCGATCTACGGGCTTGCCAACGGCACGGCTAGATGCCTATATGGGCGCACTTCCTGACGTCTGAAGCAAGTTCTGGGGTCGCAACTCAGCCGTTCGCAGGCGGGTGGGACGGGCTTTCCACTCAGGTCGTGCAGGTTCGGGGCAGGCGCCCAACGACGTCGCCTCACCCCCCCAGCCCCGCCTCTCGGCGTCTCTTCGAGCCGCTTGTA
>CAYRFY010000645.1:0-4761 GCA_964423635.1 uncultured Armatimonadia bacterium
GACGGCAACTACGGCTGGCCCTATGATGGGATCGAGGGTAGCGTGTGCAGGCTATGGAGCCTCGAATACCCGGCGGAGACCTACATGGCCTTCGACTCGGGGGATCAGTCGGTGCGCCCCGGTGATAACGACTGGGCAGGGCTGATGGAGGAGCTCGACCTGGACTGGGACTCGAAGAAGGAGGGGGCCAACCGGCACAACGGCGGGGTCAGCGTGGCCTTCTGCGACGGGCATGTCAAGTGGCTCAACCTTCCGGACTTCCTGAAGCGGAACGGCAAGGACCGTGTCCCCCCATGGAACATCTACTGGGCGGACAATCCGCCCACCGATGACGGTACGGTACCTTATCCCAACCGGTAGAACACAAGCAGTGCGCCCCACGGGACGAGGGGGTATCACCTCGCCCCGTGGGGCGCGCTGTATGCCGGCGACTGTCCGGTGCGGTGCCGACCTACTCGCCTCGCCGCACCAGCACTCCCCGCCTTTGCTCCCCATTGTGGAACGCCAGAACGGTGTCTTGCTCCTCGGTCGTACAGCCCAGCACAAGCTTGAGCTCGGTGTCTTGCTTGCTCAGGTCCACGCTGCACAGCACCGCCACCACGCGTCCCGCGCCCCCTGTGCCGACCCACACGTCCACCCCGCCACCATCGGCGGCTACTGTGCCCTGCAGGTACCCGTAGTCCAGGGGGTAGATGAGCTCGGGAAAGCGCGGGTGGCGGGTGCCGGCGGGGCGGTCGATAGTCACCTCACTGCCGGCCACCAGGCCGTCCAGGGCCTCCCAGAATTCGCGGCCCTCCACGAGACGAGGCACTTGCGGGGCCACTAGAGGCTCACCTCGATGGTCAACGTCTCGCCCTGCTTGATGGTGACAGGCCCGGTGAAGACCACCGCCGCGCCGCCCCTACGCTTCAAGAGCTCCGCGGTGACGACCCGCTCGCCGACACCGGCGGTGACGGCGCCACCGGCGGGGAGCGCGGTGCTCAGTTCGCTCAGCGTCAACTCGCCGGCCTCGATGCGGATTTCCAGCGTTGCTTTCCCCTTCTCCAGGGTCTGGTCATAGCTGCCCCAGCCCGAGGCCACCGAGAAGAAGCAGTTGAAGGCCTCGGCGTTGATCCGCGGGGAAAAGCCGATCCTCTGTTCGGGGGCGGAGTAGGAGAACCCCGACAGGGCCGTGAGCAGCGAGTAGCTGGCCAGCGACCGGGCATAGTGGTGGCCACACTCGAACTCGTCCCAGGGGTTGCGGCGGTCGCCACGGTGGCGCTCCCTCACCCCGCGGACGATGGCGAGCCCTTCCTCCACCAGGCCCTCATAGATCAGGTGACTGGCCACCTGGTACTCGATGCCACACCAGACCTCATCGGCGAACCAGAAGGCATGGCCGGGCCGCTCGCCTTTGGGCCAGGAGGCGATGAGCAGGCCCGCCTCGTCGTTGAGCGCGTACACGCGCAGGGAGCAGAAATGGTCGGTGAGGTCCGGCAGCCAGTTGTACCTGAAGATCGACTGCAGCGCCTTGCGGACGTTACCCTTCTTGTACAGATGGCCCAGGCCCAGCATCTCGGCGTACCATTGGCCGATCATCTGGTCCGACAGGCACCCCTTGCCGAACTGCCACTTCGGCCACCGGGGGAACTTGTCATCCATGCCGTGATTCTCGGCCAGCTTGCGGAGATTCTCGGGCCAGGCCAGGTGGGCATCCGGGTTCACGATCTGCTCGTAATACTGGCCGTTGAAGAGCCTGTCATCGGAGAAGGCCGAGCCGCGGCGGTACAAGTCGCGGTACTCGGCGGCCTTGTCGTCCTCGCCCAGGTAGCGGGCGATCTCCTCGGCCGCCCTCAGGGCCCCCAGATACAGGCTGCCCATCATGGTGTTGGGGCCGTAGAACTCCATGTCATACGTATTGTGCTGCATCCCTTCCATGACGCCATCGCGGTCGGCGTCCCAGTACTTCCAGGCGAACTCCAGCGCCCTCCTGGCCTGCGGCCAGATTCCCCGGAGCCACTGGTCGTCACCGGAGAGCTGCCACTCGCGGTAGACCTGGATGACGGTCCCCATCTGCCCGTCCGCCGCGGGATGGAAGTCGGTCCCGCCCCTGGTTCCCAGAGGCAGGGGCATGCGGAAGCAGACGAAGCCGTCCTCCTGCATGGAGTTTGCCCAGTCGGCCTCGCGCATGGACCTTTGCAGCGCCGGGTACAGGTACGGGAGGGCCTGGGCGTAGTTCCACACGTGGGTGCAGGAGCCCTCGCAGCAGCCGGCCGTGTCGCTGCAGCCCTCGAAGGCGTAGAAGGTCCCGTCCTGAAGGCGGATGCAGGTATTGGTGCGCAGGATGGAGAGCTGCGAGCTGATGGCATCCAGCACGTGGGCCGGCAGCGTGGAGGCAAACAGCGCGCCATGGAACCGCCGGGTCTGCAGTTCCAGGCGCTCCAGGTTCTTTGCTGTGTAGCTCGCCGCGGCCCAGGCGTCCTTCCACTGGGTGGCGTACCAGTTCTTCCACGTGGCCCCGCCCTCACAGCCTTCGCAGCGGTGCCAGTGCTCGAAGTTCGGGAAGCTCCACGAGAGGATGAAGGGCACCGTGACAGAGCCATTGGCGGGGATGGTGACCTCCACCCCCAGGGTGCCGCTGTGGCTGTGGCCCTTCTTCTTCGGCGGGAACCTGTCGTCCCAGGCCACGGCCTCCCAGAACTTGACGATGCTCCCCTCATGCCAGTTGGGCCAGACCCAGGCGCCCCGGACTGGAGTGGACAAGGCGATGCTCCCGTGGCCCGGTGCGTCCTCGCCCAGGCTCTCGTTGCTCAGCTCCAGGCCCTTGAGGCCTCCGCCGGTTCGGGACCTGTTGACCCGTCCCTCCTCGGGGCCGATGAAGTTGGTCAGATTGCCCATCACACTGACTTTCAGGGCCTTTGGGGTCTTGTTAGTCAGCGTGTACGTCAGGATGGCCACCGGGATGCCGGAATCCTTGTCATTCAGCGGGATGAAGGGGTTGAAGGCGGTGATCTTGGTCTCGACGGGGAAGTCTTCATCGCTCAGCGATACCTGGGCGAAGGGGTACTCGCCGTGGAATGAGCAGTCCGGGAAGTGGGGGAGACCCTCGGCCGAATCTCTGCGCGCGCTGTGGCCGCCCTGGTTGTAGGTTCCCCCGGCCGGGCCCTGAAGCACCTTCACAAGCGGCGGCTTCTTGCCCCGGTCGATGCGGAGAGTGAAGAAGGCGTTGGGCATCGTGCGGCCCTTGGCCGGTCGGTTGCAGACCTCCCAGTCTCGCAGTTGACCCCAGCCACCGAGACTGACGGTGCCGGTGCCGATGCCCCCCAGGGGGAAGGCGATCTCGTCCAGGTGTCGGCCGGAGTAGGTGAGTTGCGGGCCGGAGGCGTACAGCTCATTATGGCAATACGGGATATCCTTGACGGCCATCACACGAGACCTCCCTGAGGCAGGCTATGGCGCGGTGGAGGATGTTTCGCTGGGAGAGACCCCGCTCCCTTCGGCGCGCCGCGTCGTCCGTCTCCCCGCCTCCACCGCCGTCAAACCACTCGCCCATCCGTCTGCCGATCACCGTGTCCCGCCGGGCCCCAACGTTCCTTGCCGTTCTCCTGCCGTTCTCGGCGTCTCTGTGTCTCTGTGGTAAGCCGTCCCCTGCTCTCTTTCCCCACCGCAGGAGGCCACTGCCCAGTCGGCGTCGAATGCCCCGTTCCACAGACGCCGCAACGAGGAGATGACACCCGTGCTTATCGACATCCACACCCACTCCATCCTGCTTCACGATCCGCGGCAGCGGGCTATCAGCCGCTGGACCAGCCCCGCAGAGCTGATCGCGATGTGGGACGCCGCCGGCATCGACAAGGGCGTCGTGCTGCCCATGGTCCACCACGAGCTGAGCACCATCCTGCAGACCAATGAGAACGTGCTGGACATCGCCGCCATGTATCCGAACCGCGTCATTCCCTTCTGCAACTTCGATGTGCGCTTCCACTACAACAACCCCAACGCCGATTACACGCCGGTGCTGGAGCACTACAAGGGACTGGGCTGCAAGGGCGTGGGGGAGATGTGCGCCAATGTGTGGTGGGATGACGACCGGACGCTCAATATGCTGTCCCATATCGAGAAGGCCGGGCTGCCCATCCTGTTTCATGTGGCCAGCGCGAACCGGGGCATGTACGGGATGGTGGATGAAATCGGGCTGCCGAAGCTGGAGAAAGTGCTGGGGATGTTCCCGAAGCTGCAGTTCATCGGGCACTCCATGGCCTTCTGGTCGGCCATTGACGGCGGTGTCACCGAGGAGGATTGGATGGGCTATCCCAAGGGGCCGGTGCGCCCGGGCGGACGGCTTCCGGAGCTACTGGACAAGTACCCCAACCTGTGGGGCGACTTCTCCGCCGGCAGCGGGCAAAACGCCCTGTCGCGCGACCCCGAGTTCGGCTACCGTTTCCTGGAGCAGTACCAGGATCGACTGCTTTTCGGTACGGACATCTGTGCCCCGGGCCAGGAGCTGCCACAGCCGCAGTACATGAGGGATGCCCTGGCGGAGGGGAAGATCACAAAGCAGGCCTTCGAGAAGATCACGCATCTGAACGCCGAGAAGCTGCTGGGGTTGTAGCGCCCGGGGCTTCGCTGCCCACCCGCCGGACACTCCGGCCCGCCCGATCATCGGCGATCGAGCGGGCCGGTGCGGTTCTATAGGGGCGGCCGAAAAGACCAGATTCGCAGGGGAGATATTCCAGGGGCTCGCGCCCCTGGCTGTGTGACGCCGCTGCGCGGCGCCGCGCG
>CAYRFY010000646.1:0-4754 GCA_964423635.1 uncultured Armatimonadia bacterium
GACGACGGCCACGTCTACTGTCTGACGGCGGCGGACGGCTCCCTGGTCTGGGACTTCCGGGCGGGCCCCACGGAGGAGAGGATCCTTGGGGGCGGTCGCATGGTCTCCATGTGGCCGGTACGCACCGGGGTCGTGGTGGATGGAGGCGTGGCGTACTTCGCCGGTGGCATCTTCCCCGCCGAGCGGATCTACCTGTACGCCGTGGACGCCAACTTGGGCACCGTCATCTGGAGCAACAATACGCTGAGCGATCAGAACGCGGGGCAAAACGGTTTCTCCCCGCAGGGCTACATGCTGGCCTCCTCCAGCAGCCTGTTCGTCACCTCGGGCCGCGCCCTGCCCGCTCGGTTCGCTCGCGAGGATGGTCGCTTCATCTATCAGCCCGGCGGCAACTGGCGGGCCGACGGGGTCCTCGGCGGCACCTATGCCCTCATCGCCGGAGATCATCTCTACTCGGGTTCCGGCACTCAGGTGGTGACACTGGATCAGGAGAAGGGGAGCAAGGGCTTCGCCTGGTTCCCCGGCAAGCGCCTGGTGGTGACCGAGCAGGTCTCGTACATGCTCAGCGAGGCCGGGATCACGGCCCTGGATAGGCAGGCCTACCCGGCGGCCAGCAATCGCCGGCGCGAGGTGGCCAAGAAGCGAGAAGCGCTGATGGCCTTGAAGCCCCGGCCGGAGGATTTCGAGGAGCGGCTCAAGACCGTTGAAGCAGAGGAACTGGAGGCGGAGCGGCTGCTGGAGACCTGCACGCTGTTTGACTACGACAGGGAAGACCTCCACTGCATGATCGTCGCCGGGGAGCAGGTACTCGCCGGCGGTGATGAGCAGATCGTCTGCCTGGACGGCCGCAGCGGTCAGTGCCTGTGGGAGGAGCAGGTCGACGGCGTGGTCCGGGGGCTGGCCGTGGCATCCGGCCGGCTGTACGTGAGCTGCGAGGACGGTACGACTTACTGCTTCGGCTCAGGGCCTGCTCCGGCCCCGGCCCCGGCGCCGGAGACGGCGGCCTTCGCGGACGACGACACCGGGAAGCTCTGTGCCGACGCCGCCGAAGCCATTTTGGCCCAGACCGGCATCCGGCGCGGCTATTGCCTGGTGCTGGGCAACGGCACCGGGAGGCTGGCCCGCGAATTGGCCGGCCGCAGCGAGCTGCTGATCTACGCCGTGGACGACGATCGCGCTGCGGTCATGGCCGCCCGAGACAGGCTCAATGCCGAGAAGGCCTACGGCCATCGGGTCATCGTGGAGCACGCCGACCTCGCTGCGGTGCCGTACTCCGACTACTTCGCCAACCTCATCGTGTCTGAGGATGCCGTGGTCTCCGGCACGCTCCCGCCTTCGGCCGACGAGGTCCTGCGCATGCTCAAGCCGTGCGGGGGCGCGGTCTGTCTGGGGCAACCGGCGGGCGCGGCCAATGAGCTTGATCCCGCGGCGGTGAGACAATGGCTGGCGGCCACGGGCATGGCCGATGCCCGGACCGACGGCGCCTGGACGACCTATGTCCGTCCTGCACTGGAGGGTGCGGGGAGCTGGACTCACCAATACGGCACCCCCGGCAACATCGCCTCCTCCGAGGATACGGCGCTCACGTTCCCCCTCGGCGTCCTGTGGTACGGCGATCCGGGCCCGGACAAGGTTCCCAGCCGCCATGCCCGCAATGCGGCTCCGCTCAGCCTCAACGGCCGCGTGTACCTGCAGGGCACCAACCTCATCATGTGCTTCGATGCGTACAACGGTCTGCCGTACTGGGAGCGGGAGATCGACGGCGCCTCGCGCCTGTATGTGTCCCACAACTGCAGCAACCTGGCCTGTCGCGAGGACAGTCTGTTCGTCGCGGCCAAAGACAAGTGCTTCCGTCTGGACGCCGAGACCGGCGAGACCCTGGCGGAGTACTCCCTGCCGGACCCGGGCGATGAGGTCAAGCGCACCTGGGCCTATGTGGCGGTGGTGGGCGACCGGCTCTTCGGTAGCTCCTCGGCCAAGAACCAATGGACCGACAGCATCTTCGCCATCGACATCGACTCCGGCAGACAACAATGGCTGCACAAGGGCGAGCAGATCTGGAACAACAGTATCGCCATCGACGACGGTCGGCTAATGCTTGCCGAGAGCACCATAACGCAGGAGCATCGGGCCGAGGCGCTGGCAGACCGCGTGCAAGCCCTAGTGACGGAGAAGGGGATCGACGAGGCGGCGGCGCTCAAGGAGCTGGAGAAGGTCGACGTCCGGCTGGTCTGTGCGCTTTCCATCGAGACCGGTGAGCTGCTGTGGCAACGGCCGGTCGACCTCACCGACTGCACCGGCATCGGCCCCGGCGGCGGGACGCTGCAGACCATGGTCCACAACGGGGCCGTCGTTCTCGCCGCCAATCACGGCGACGGGCATTACTGGAACGACTTTCTCGGCAAGGCCTTCGAGAAGAGACGCGCCGTGGTCTTGTCCGACAAGGACGGGTCCCTGCTGTGGACCCGAGCCATCGGCTGCCGCATCCGCCCTCTCATCGTGGGCGACACGCTCTACGCCGAGCCATGGGCCTTCGACCTGCAGACCGGTGAGCCCAGGACGCGGGTACACCCTCTGACGGGGAGAGAGACGATCTGGGAGATGGAGCGTCCCGGCCACCACTGCGGCGCCATCACCGGCTCGCCCAACGGCCTGTTCTTCCGGTCGTGGTCCAGCGCGCACTATGACCTCCTCGCCGATCAGGGCGCCGAGCACTTCGGGGGCCAGCGCGCCGGCTGCTGGATGAACCAGATCCCGGCCAACGGCTTGCTCATCGAGCCGGAAGCCAGCTCCGGCTGCGTGTGCCTGCACTCCATCCAGTGCACCGTCGTCTTCAAGCCGCGAGAGCAGCACAAGGGATGGGGGCTATTCGCCTCTCGCGGCGAGATGCTACCGGTCAAGCGCATCGGGCTCAGTCTCGGTGCCCCGGGCGACCGCCGCGACCCGCAGGGGAACCTGTGGCTCGGCTATCCCCGCCCCTGGGGCCGCATGCGCCTGGACCCCCAGGTGCAGGTGGCCGCCCTCCCCAAGTGTGGCTACTACGCCGAGCCCGCCGAGACCTGCAAAGTCACCGGCACCGATTCCCCCTGGCTGTATGCTTCCGGAATGGAAGGCATGAACACCTGTCGCATCCCTTTGATCGGCGACGGCGACGGCCCGGCGCTGTACACCGTGCGTCTGGGCTTCGCTCCGAGAGAGGGCGACAAGCCCGGACAGCGGGTGTTCGACGTCAAGATCCAGGGGCAGACGGTGGCCACCGAGCTGGACATCGCCGCCGAAACCGGTGGCGACCGCCGGGCCGTGGTCAAGCAGTTCTCGGCAATTGCCTGCGAGGACATGCTGAGCATTCAACTCGTTCCCAAGGTCGGCGACTTCACTCCCTCCCAGACGCCGGCTCTGAGCACCGTCGAGGTGGTCCGGGAGCAGGTGCTAGCCGTGGGCCTCACCGGGGGGCGGTTTGAGATCAACGATCTGTACCCGACCCAGACACTCCAGATCGCTTTGGCCAACCGTACGGAGAAGCCGTTCCGGGGCACTCTGAGTCTCACGGCGCCCGAGATGCTCACCGCGACCGTGGACAAGCCCGAGGTCGAACTGCAGCCGGACCAGAAGACCACCGTAGTCGTGACATTGCAGGTCAAGACCAAAGGCGAACCCGCCACCGGGCAGGTGGACCTCCGACTGCTGCGGACCGACGGAAATGTCGAGGCCGAGAAGGCCTTGCCCTTCGAGTACCTGGGCACCCGGGGCAGGCTGGTGGTGAAGTCCTCCTTCGACACCTACGTCGGCCACGGCTCCCCGAGCACCGACTATAGCGGCAACGCCGCGCTGCTGGTGGACGGTGGCGGGGCCGCCATGGGCGATGAGAGCCACAACATCGCCTACCTCAGTTTCCCGCTGGACATCCCCGGCAGGCCTCTGTCGGCGAAACTGCGGATTCACACAGCCAACACGGCCGCGGCCGAGAGCAACAACTCCGGGACGATCCACCTGGTGGAAGCCGAGTGGGACAACGCGGCTCTACGCTACACCGACCGCCCGGCCCCGGGGAGGCAGGTCGGGGTGCTGGGCAAGGTCGGCAACGATACGCTGGAGGAACGCGTACTGGATGTAGACCTCAGCGGCATGACGGAGTTGCGGCTCGTACTGGAGCCCACCTCCACGGACGGTGCCAGCTACTTCGCCGCTGAGACCGGGAAGGGCCCGGAGTTGGTGATCGAGTACGAGACGGCGCCGTAGGGGGCACGGGCGTCTGCCGTTGGTGGAGCCCGCCGCCGTCTGCCGTTGGTGGGGCGGGCCGCCGTCTGCCGTTGGTGGAGCCCGCCGCCGTCTGCCGTTGGTGGGGCGGGGCGTCGTCTGCCGTTGGTGGGGCGGGCTTTCCAGCCCGCCGCCGTTTGCCGTTGGTGGGGCGGGGCGTCGTCTGCCGTTGGTGGGGCGGGCTTTCCAGCCCGCCGCCGTTTGCCGTCGCCGTCCCTGGGGCTGCGGGTCGCCGCTCTGTAGGGCGCGGGCCTGTACCGCGCCGAGGGGGCTGTCCAATACCAACGACGAACGACGGCGGCGCACAGGTCGCCGCCCTACAACGGCGAACGGCCTCTTTCAGTCGTCGGTTTGGTGGACTTTCCCCTCACCCGCAAGCGACCCCGGGGGTCGCCAGACTCTCCCGGGCGCCCCTGCGGGGCTGGGAGAGGTAGAACGGCCAACGGCTCGGCGCCGCCGCTCTGTAGGGCGCGGGCCTGTACCGCGCCGAGGGGGCC
>CAYRFY010000647.1:0-4753 GCA_964423635.1 uncultured Armatimonadia bacterium
GCACGGTGGCCTCTCGGTCAGGGTTGAGGGTCTTGGCGAAGGGTGGGAGGGGCACGTTGCGGTCTTGGAAGACCGCAGGCACGGAGGTCTTCTGTCGGGGTTGTGGGTCTTGGCGAAGGGTGGGAGGGGCACCTTGCGGTCTTGGAAGACCGCAGGCACGGTGGCCTCTCGGTCAGGGTTGAGGGTCTTGGCGAGGCGTAAGTGGCCTACGTTGCGGTCTTGGAAGACCGCGGGCACGGTGGCCTCTCGGTCAGGGTTGAGGGTCTTGGCGAAGGGTGGGAGGGGCACCTTGCGGTCTTGGAAGACCGCGGGCACGGGGCTTCACCCCTCACCCTTGACTACCCGGTACTCCCACCTACCGCCCAACTCCTGTTTCCCCTCTTCGCTGCGCCGCACAAGAATGCAGCCCGCCGGCCAGTCGCAGGTGACCTGCGCCCCCTCCGCGGTCTCCTCAATGATCGCCGCACTGCGGGCCCGCCACCAGTGGTTCAGCTCATCATTGCCCATGTGCACCGCGACGATCCCTATCTCGCCGATGTATCGCAGATGCTCGACGATGGCCTCCCGACATTCCGGCCGCCCGGCGACGTTCACCGGGTGCCAGAACATGTCGCAGGACAGGTGCCAGTAGGCGGCATCGCGTAGGGCGCGGTGGAGCTGATCGAAACTCGTGCCCTCACCGGCCTTGTAGCCACACTCATAGGCCACGATCTGCTCGCTGAGGAAGTTCACCCTCCGGTTGCCCCGGCGATAGTCGCTGCGGTACCAAAAGGGCAGGGCGGTGCCGAAGCTGTAGCCGCACAGGTCCACCGGATTCACCGGCGGCGAGCCTGCGTGGATACGGGAATTGTCCGCCTGCAGGCCGATGGTCGCCATCCACTCCGCCGGCTCGGACCACCCGTGCCACAGCGTCCAGTGGAACACCGAGCACACCGGAGTCTCGTAGAACGTGCGCCGGTACCACTGGACCTGCCGCCGGATATCGCTCTCGGTGAAGGCGTAGGGATGCTCGTGGCCCTCGATGTAGTTGAAGTGCAGCGAGGTCTCGTGTCCATTGGCCCGGATCCGCTCGTATTCGGCCTTCGTCAGACCGAAGCTCCCGTCGGGGTGGGGCATGATGTTGAAGTGGTACGGCAGGCCCTGCTGCCGCATGAAGTCCGAGGCGGGTACCTGCGTGCCCTCGGCGGCCTCATCGTCGCCGCCGTAGTAGAACAGGGCATCGGGGACCCTCCCGTCCTCCGTGGGTGGCAGCCAGTGGATGAAGCTCAGCCCCGACAGGGAGATCACATTGCGCAGCAGCAGGACCAGCAGGTCTGCATACGGCACATCGATGCGGAAGGGGCGGATCACGATGGCGTCGGACATGCGGAAGTACCCGTCGCCATCGTGATCGGCATCGATGGGGCGTCCCTGGTGCAGGGTCCAGACCGTCTGGCACAGGTCGAAGGCGAAGTAGCAGGCGAAGCCCTCTTCCACCGGCCGCAGCGACACCGCAGGGCCGCCGAGGTCGTCGCCGTCGACGGACACCAGCCGCGCCAACTCGCGTCCCATGCCCTGCACCAACCGCACCGGGGAGATGCAGAGCAAGGGCGCATCCAGCGTCTCGGGGCTGTAAAGCGGCCGCGCCAGCTCCGGGTCGGTCAGGACGCAGGTGGCCGAGTACGTCCAGGGGTCTCCGGGCTGCTCGATGCGGCCCATGTCCTCGAGGCCGAACAGCTCGTCGAGGCCCTGGGTCGCCAGCCCGATCAGAAGGCCTCCCTCCGCCAGCCAGCGGCTCAGCTCCGCCACGCACTCCGCCGGCAGGTACTCGGCCGGCAGATCCGGGAGGATCAGCACTCTGACGCCCTCCAGCCCACGGGCAGACAGGTCGCGGCGCCCGATGGGGGCGGCGGTGACCCCGACTTGCTCGAGGACATCGAGGATGTAGGCGTACCAGTAGTTCTCCCCGCGGGCATTGGCGGCCTGGTTCAATAGCGGGTCAGAGAGATAGCGGACGGAGCAAGGGCTCATGGGCACCTCCCGGTAATGCGGCTATCCTGGGCACCTGACTTCGCCCGCGGCAGAGGTTCTCCTCCGTGGGAACGGCGGAGAGTCGGGGAAGACGTCTCACCACGGAGAATGACCGAGAACAGATAGGTAACGATGTGCGCCGTTGCCGTCCTTGTCGTCCCTGTCGTACCCGCTGTTTCCCCCTGCCGCTTCCCTGCTTCTCCGCTGCCGCTTGAAATGCACCCCGTCTTCCGGACAGCGGGAAAGGGGGGACTTTGGCTTGGTACGCATTGTCTGCGTCCGCGGGCTCACGAGCCTGTCGGCTCAGTCGATTGGGCCGCCCGCGTGCCTCGTTGCCAGGGCGCGAAAAAGGTAGGAAGAGTGTTTTGATGGTCGTCTAGATGTGTTCGCGCCGTATTTAAAACGTGCTTGCCCGCAGGAGATCACCCGCACGCGCATATCTGAGGATGCGGGAGGACTTCACCGACAGGCTCTCACGCATCCGTCTTTCTGTGTATCGCCGCTACCGGGGTGACGGCTACACCTCCGCCCCCCCCAGCCATGTAGCCGGAATGGGTGCCTCCCCCAGAACCCCACAGCCGCCCGGCTTCCTTCGCCGGGCGGCTTTGCATCATCCCTGCGCCGTCCTTCTCGCCTCTACCCCTTCAGGTACTCATCAATCGCGGTCGCCGCAGTTCTTCCCGCTCCCATGGCCAGGATCACCGTGGCCGAGCCGGTCACGATGTCTCCCCCGGCGTAGACGCCCGGGATGCTCGTGGCTCCCGTGGCCTCGTCGGTGACGATATAGCCCCACTTATTGGTCTCCAGGCCCGGCGTGGTATCGCGGATCAGCGGATTGGCTCCCGCCCCGATGGCGATTACCGCCACGTCGATGGGCTCCTCGTACTCGGAGCCTTCCATCGGCACCGGGCGGCGGCGGCCGCTGGAGTCCGGCTCGCCCAGCTCCATCTTCTGAATCGTCGCCGCCCGCAGGCGACCGTTTTCATCCCCCAGGAACTCCACCGGAGCCGTGAGCAGGTGGAACTCGATGCCCTCCTCCTCGGCGTGGTGGATCTCCTCGTTTCTGGCCGGCATCTCCGTACGCGAGCGGCGATAGGACAAGATCACCTTCTCGGCTCCCAGGCGCCGGGCCGTGCGGGCGGAGTCCATGGCCACATTGCCGCCGCCCACCACCATCACGCGCTTGCCCCGGGCGATCGGCGTATCGCTTTCGCCGAACTCGTAGGCGCGCATGAGGTTGGAGCGGGTGAGAAACTCGTTGGCCGAATACACGCCCAGCAGGTTCTCGCCCGGAATGCCCATGAAGGTCGGCAGGCCCGCGCCGGTGCCGACGAACACCGCGTCGAAGCCCTCCTCGTTCAGGAGGTCCTCGATGGTGTCCAGCTTGCCGATGACGGCGCTGGTCTGCAGCTTCACGCCCAGGTCCTGGAGAGCCTCGATCTCCACGCGGAGGATCTTCTTGGGCAGACGGAACTCCGGGATGCCGTAGACCAGCACCCCGCCCATGTCATGGAGGGCCTCGAAGATGGTGACCTCATGGCCCATCTTGGCCAGCTCCGCCGCGGCGGTCAGACCCGCCGGGCCGGAGCCAACGATGGCCACTTTCTTGCCGGTGGGCTCCGGAAGCTGCGGCTTCTCCATCAGGCCGTGCTCGCGCTCCCAGTCGGCGACGAAGCGCTCCAGGCGCCCCACGGCGACGGGCTCGCCCTTCTTGCCCAGGACGCAGAGCACCTCGCACTGGTCCTCCTGCGGGCAGACGCGGCCGCACACGGCGGGCAGGACGTTGGTCTGCTTGATCTTCCGCGCCGCCTCGGCGAACTTGCCGTCGCGAACCAGGGCGATGAAACCGGGGATGTCCACGGCCACCGGACAGCCCGCGACGCAGGCGGGCTTCTTGCACTGCAGACAGCGACTGGCCTCGGTGATGGCCGCCTCGGGCGAGTAGCCCAAAGGCACCTCCTCGAAGTTGGTCACTCGCACCTCGGGCGCCTGCTCGGGCATGGGTTGGCGGGGAGCCTTAGTGGGCTTAACAGTCATAGTCCTGGTCTCCTGGTGAGGAGTGGGGTTGGTGATAGGTTGGGTACGGCGGCCGGCACAGGTCGCCGCTGCTTTGTAGGGCGCGGGCCTGTACCGCGCCGAAGTGGTCCGCCCAACGGCGGCCGGTACAGGTCGCGGCTGCCTTTTAGGGCGCGGGCCTGCACCGCGCCGAAGTGGTCCGCCCAACGGCGGCCGGCGCACAGGTCGCCGCTGCTTTGTAGGGCGCGGGCCTGTACCGCGCCGAAGTGGTCCGCCCAACGGCGGCGGCGCACAGGTCGCCGCCCTACAACGTCAACGGCGCCTCGCCCCCGGCCCTGCGGGCCCGCCCGCCTCTCGGCGTCTCTCCGAGCCGTTTGTCCTCCGCCAGACGACGGCGGAGACGGGAGGAGGGGGCAACGGTGAGCTTCCCCAGCGATGGGTCATCATGCAAGGGGGCGAACCACTCTCGTGCGGCCAAGTGCTAGGCCCCCGGGGCAGAGCGTGGAGCGCCGGCGGGCCGCAAAGCCCGCCCCACCAACGGCAGGGCGGCGTTTGCCGTACTCCCCCTCCTCCCGTCTCCGCGGCCGTATCGCGGAGTAAGGGAGAGGGGGCAGGGGGGTGAGGCGCCGTTGCCGTGCGCCAACGCCGCGGAGCCGTGTGCCGTGCTCCCCTTCCTCCCGTCTCCGCGGCCGTATCGCGGAGTAAGGGAGAGGGGGCAGGGGGGTGA
>CAYRFY010000648.1:0-2450 GCA_964423635.1 uncultured Armatimonadia bacterium
CGAAGCATGTCTGAAAGACTCATGATTGGGGTATGATGCCAGCAGGTTGAGAGCATTTCCTCGGCTTTTTTTGTTGTGGGTGAATGCAATGAGCCCGCAGTCGGCGCACAATACGCTCATCCCGGGAGGGTGAAGCAATTGCCACTGGAGGACAAGGAAACCAGACGACTCGTGGAACGTGAGATCGCCAAGCACCCCATCGACTACAGCCTGCTCGTGGTGTCTGTGATCAATGGGGTGGCCACGTTCACCGGCCGCGTCTCCCCGCTGCGGGGATCAATGGGCCGCGGCGTGGACATCAGAGACGAGTTGAAGAAGATACAAGACGCGGTGATGAATCTGCGCGGGGTCAATGAGTGCATCCTGGACGTGGCCTACGACCAGTAGCGCCGAGGGAAGGCCCAGCCCGATCTGCCGACCGGCACCGCCGGGCGGCAGATCGGACCGCTTGCGCTCCGGAACCTCCAAACATTCCGGCCACACTGAAGTCCCGGCGCTGCTCGTGTGCCTGCAGACCTCCACCTTTCCGGCCCGCAGCTAGCTCTCGGTGCGGAGCGCCCCCCCTATGTGCGCCCGTCTCACACCATCGCAGGCGGCGGAGTACGGCGCTGCACCCCCATCCCTCTTGAGGACACTCGGCAGCATCCCTTGCCATCTGCTCTTGCCCGTGGCCGGCAGCACTGCCCTGCACGATACCTTCGCGGTGCCCGGCGCCCGCGCACGCCTGCGAACCATGGAGGAGGTCGCCGATGTCGGAGACGATGGTCCGGATCAACCGGGCGCCCGTGCTTACCCTATGGGCCGCCGTGGTGGCTGAGGCTGAGGGGTACCAACGCCAAGAGGCCCTGACGATGGGTAAAGCCGTGGCCGGTCTCAATGCCCAGGCCAAGGGGCGCAGGCTGGGCATCTACAGCTCGGCCAAGACCGACGGGGGCCAGGAGAGTGCGGCGCAGAAGAAGACGGGACTGGGGGAAGACTTCTGGGTCCAGGTGTGCGGACGGCCCATCCCGGCCCGGAACACCGAGGCCGGTGTGCGCGCGGTGGTGAAGGATCAGCCTATCGACCCCCAGAAGGTCCAGCAGTACCTGGAAGGCAAGTTCGGCGAGGCCCTGCCGGTGGCCCGTGAAGCTATGGAGGCCCTGGCGGCGGCCTTCGAGCCCGAAGACCTGGAGGACGTGGCATACCGGCTCTACGAGCGGTTCCGCCCCCAGATCGCGCCGGGACAAAAGGGCTGGGGGCAGCAGGGCGACCTCGACCTGAACCTCATCCGCTCACTGGCCGATATGGCCCGGGATGGTAAGTAGACCCCGGCGCGACGTCACAGGTGACCCTACGGATAGGGCAACTCCTGCTCGGCAACGACGTCGTAGTAGCCCGCGCCGGCGTCCCAGCGGAGGCTGATGGCCAGCAGGGGCGCGGTCTGCGGGAGGCCGATCGCGACCGTGGCCGTGTTCCAGCCGGGGCTATGCGTCTGAACCTCCGCGATCCAGTCCTCGGCGCCGATGAGTGCCGCCTGCTTCGCGGCGGCTTCCCCCGGTCGGCCCAGTTCGCCAGAATCGGGCGCCGCGCTCTGGATTGGGGGGGGCGAGAGAGGGCCGGGTGCGCTGTCGGGCCGCAATGCCCGCGCCACGGGAGTGGGCGGCTTGAGGGGGGGGGCAGTGCGGTCGCGGCAACAGCATGCCGCGACCGCGAGGATGACGACCACCGCCTTGCACAAAGCAAGTGGCCGGAAGACTGGCCGCATGTGGTCACCTGGCTGGAGGTGAAGTCGAAGAGCCGACATTCGCATGGAAGTGTCATTCTGAGAGCGTCCGCTCACGGGGGGAGCAGCTCGAAGAATCTCCCGGAATGTAGCGGAATTCCTCGCCAAAGCGGCGCAAGCGCCGCCCGGGCTTGCGCCGCCGGCGCTCCAGAATGACATGCACCGGCTCAGCCGGACTTTCCGGCCGGGCTTCTGGGGACCTGTTCGACAGACCCTCCGGAGCTGTTGGTGGGGCCATCTACAGGGCGTAGACGTCCTCAGACGGCAGAATCGGGACGCTGTTGGCGCCGAGTTCATCCACCACGAGCTGTATCTGCTCGTCGGCCACCCGGAACACAACCACGGCGTTGCCTTCGACGGTGGTGAAAAAGGCGTACATGTACTCCACATTCACCGCGCGACCCTGCAGGAGATTCAGCACCCCGCCGAGGCCTCCCGGGCTATCGGGGATCTGCACGGCCAGCACGTTGGTCTCACCCACCGAGAATCCCGCGTCCCGCAGGCATGCCACCGCCTCGGCGGGCTTATCCACGATCATCCGCAGGATGCCGAAGTCGGAGGTGTCGGCGATGCACAGGGCGCGAATGTTGATCTCCGCCTCCCCAAGCGTCTGACACACCTCCGCGAGCCGCCCCGACTTGTTCTCAAGGAATACCGAAACCTGCCTGCACAGCACTTCGCTGGTCGT
>CAYRFY010000648.1:2460-4724 GCA_964423635.1 uncultured Armatimonadia bacterium
GGCGAGCCGTCCGGACTTGTTCTCCAGGAACACCGAGACCTGCTTGGTGAGGCGCTTTTCCATCAGACATCACTCTCCTGTCGAAGATCGATGACTCGCTTGGCCTTCCCCATGCTCCGCTCGATCGTCTTGGGCTCCACCAGCTTCACCTTCGCGCTGACGCTCAGGGCGCTGCGAAGGGCATCGCTGATCTTCTTCTCCACTTCCTCCAGCCTGCGCACAGTATCCGCGAACAGAGCGCCGGCCACCTCGACTTGCACCTCCAGCACGTCCAGTCTGCCCTCCCGACGGACCACGAGTTGATAGTGGGGCTCGGCCTCCTCGATACCCAGCAGCACGTGCTCGATTTGCGAGGGGAACACGTTCACCCCGCGGATGATAAGCATGTCGTCGGTGCGGCCGGTGATACGGCCCATACGCGGATGGGTGCGGCCGCAGGGGCATAGCCCTCGGCTGAGTGTGGAGACATCCCGGGTGCGGTAGCGGATCAGCGGCAGGGCGCGCTTGGTGATGCAGGTGAACACCAGCTCGCCCGGCTCGCCCTCGGGCACGGGTGCGCCCGTCTGCGGGTCGATGATCTCCGGGATGAAGTGGTCATCGAACACGTGGAGGGCGCCCTTGACCTCACACTCATTGGCCACCCCCGGGCCGATGATCTCGCTCAGGCCGTAGATGTCGTGAGCCGAGAGGCCCAGCTTGCGCTCAACGGCCTCGCGGGAGCCCTCGCTCCAGGGCTCGGCGCCGAAGATCCCGCTCTTGAGGCTCAGCTCCTCGGCTCCGATCCCCATCTCCTCGGCAATGTCCGCCAGGGTCAGGGCATACGACGGGGTGCAGGCAAGGATCGTGGCCCCCAGGTCGCGCATCATCATCAACTGCCGCTCGGAGTTGCCCGAGGACATGGGGATGACGGTGCAGCCCATGCGCTCGCCGCCGTAATGCAGCCCCAGCCCGCCGGTGAATAGTCCATAGCCATAGGCCACCTGGAGGATGTCGTGGGGGGTCCCCCCCGAGCAGCCGATGGACCGGGCCATCACCTCGGCCCAGATGTTCACATCCTGGGTGGTGTAGCCTACGACCGTGGGCTTGCCGGTGGTGCCCGAGGAGGCGTGCACCCGCACGGTCTCGTCCAGCGGCACGGCGAACAGGCCGTAGGGGTAGGTGTCGCGCAGGTCGTCCTTGGTTGTGAAAGGCAGCTTCTTCAGGTCCTCGATGGACCTGATCTCCTCCGGGCGAACGCCTAGAGCCTGGAACTTCTCACGGTAGACGGGCACGTTGGCCATCAGGCGCGCCACCGTCTCCCGCAACCGCCTCACCTGCAGTTCCGCCCGTTGCTCGACATCCATGCACTCATGGTATGGGTCCCAGATCATGCATGTCCCTCCCTGTAGTCGGCCGTCCGCCGTAGCCGCTAGTGGCGCGGGCTTTCCCAGCCCGCCGCCGTCTGTCGTTTGCCGTTCGCCGTGTGCCGTCTGGAGGGGCCGAGTGTGCAGCCGATGCGACGCGTGATGTCGCCCGCACGCCCGGCCCGGCAGTTGTCTTGTGGTCCGGGCATCGCGCCCGCCGTCCTTCGCCCGTCACCGCCCGCCATTCCCTACACCCCCGCAAGTGCCGCCAGTCCGGCCTCAAAGGCCTTCAGGCTACTCTCCACGGCCCTGGGCCGTACCGAGTGCTTGATGGCTTCCTGCCATACCTCCGGGGCGATGCCCAGGTGCCTGCTGGCCGCTCCCAGCATGACCACATTCGCCGCCCGGTACTCGCCCAGATCGGTGGCAATCGCGAAGGCCGGGACCACGAGCACGTGCCGGCCACTGGCCTCGAGTTGCTCCATGACGTCGTCGGGATACTGCGCCAGGCCCGTGTTCACCGACATCGGGACGATCCGGCGCCGGTCTACCAGGACCAGGGCCTCCGGAGACATCTGTGGGATGGCGCGCAGGGCCTCCAGAGTCTCGAAGGCCAATAGCATCGAGGCCTCGCCCATCGGGATCGTCGGAGCATGGACCGGACTGTCGGCGCTGAAGCGCACGTGGCTCTCCACGTTGCCACCGCGCTGACTCATCCCGTGGACCTCGCTCTTCTTCACTGCATAGCCGGACATCAGCGCGGCCTCGGACAGTATCTTGGAGGCCGTGATGATCCCCTGGCCCCCGACGCCGCATAGAAGCACGTTCGTAACCATGGTAACTCGCTTTCCGGTGGGGCGGCCCTACGTCGGCGCGGTACAGGCCCGCGCCCTACAGTGGCGGCCCTGCGTCGGCGCGGTA
>CAYRFY010000649.1:0-4224 GCA_964423635.1 uncultured Armatimonadia bacterium
CCGACTGCGAGCAGGGGTTCTTCTTCTGCTGGGGAGTCAAGGGCGGGCGGGTGGAGGGCAATGTCATCGAAAACTGCGGCAAGTACGGGATTTCCATCGGTCACCGGGACACGGACAATACGGTGCGCGGCAACACCATCCGCCGCAGCGGGATGCACGGGATCTTGTTCCGGGGCCATCCGGTGTCGCTGCGCGACCCTCACCGGAACGTCTTCGAGGGCAACACGATCGAGGACAGCGGCACCGAGGGAGAGTGTGTCGCCATCGAAATGCAGGGCGCGACCCGGGACGTGGTGCTTCGGGGCAATCGCATCATCGACACCCGCCCGGCCGACCCGGCACGCCGACGCATCGGCCTGCGGATCGGCGCCGACATCGGCCGCCTCACCCAACGGGACAACGTCTACAGGGGTCTGGAACAAGATGTCGCGGATCTGCGCCCCGCCTGCCACTAGCGCCACCCGCCGGCACGGGAGGAAGACCACCGCGCCGTCGCAGCGCCGGTGGTAGCGTCACCCGGGAGCGTGCCGGCCCCAGGCCTCCCCTGACGCAGAGGCGACACCGGGCGCACCATGGGGCCGCGGGCCGCCGGCGATGAGCCCCCCCCTACCGTCGCCTGGTCTTCCATGGGTGACATTATCGCAGAACCATTAGCCCTGACGGAATCGCAGACCTAAGGCAAGGTGGGCCACGGCAATTGACGAGAGGGCGAAACTGAGGTAGCCTGCCCGTTCCCGTGGACCGCGTCCACCGGCCACTGGTGTACTGCCTCGATGGTGGATCCACCCATGAAGCAGCCGCAACGCATTCTGTTTGTGCATACGGCCGGGGGTCTGGGCGACCTCCTGCTGTCTTCGCCCGTGGCCGAGGCCCTCAAGCGATGCTATCCGGACAGCACGATCACGGCGTGGGTGAACCCGGCGTACGTGCCGCTCCTGCGGGGCAACCCGAGCTTCGATGCCTTCATCGCTCCGCCCGAGACCATCGACGCTCTGGAGGAGTCCCTGGCCTTCCCGGATCGAGTGGCTTTGATGGGAAAAGCCCGGCTGCTACGCGAGGGACGATTCGATCTCGCTGTGAACACCTGGACCTGCTCCGAAGTGGCCTGGGCGTTGCGCCTGGCGGGCATCCCGATACGGGTGGGGCAGGCCGGGAGGCTTCTGTACAGCTTCCTGTATACGCACCGCGTGGCGGTGCGCTCCACCCGTGGCGACGTGGACAGCCACTGGGTGGACTGCCAGTTGGACTACGCCCGCGCTCTGGGATGCCCCACGGAGGGTCTGCAGCCGCGGATCTGGCTCACAGAGCAGGAACGCGCGGCGGGCCGGGAGTTCCTGCGCGATTGCGGGGTGGACATGGGGCGGCCCGTCTGCGGACTGCATGTGGGCAAGGGCCTCCCGATCGACCTGGACAAGTGGCCCATCGACGGGTTCGTCGCCATCGGGCGGCGGCTACACGAGGAGCTGGGCTGCAGCGTGGTGCTAACGGGCGGCTCGTCGGAGGTGCCGGTGGTCTCGGAGGTCGAGCGGCGGATGGGCGGCGTGGCAACCAGCATCGCCGGGAAGACCGGCCTGCGGGAGCTGGCCGCGGCGACGGCGGCGATGGACCTGTTTTGCTGCCCCGACTCAGGGCCGATGCACATCGCCGCCGCGCTGGGGGTGCCCGTGGTGGCCATCTTCGCCCTGACCTCCGACTTCCCCAACCGCTGGCGGCCGTATGCCACGGAGTATCGCATTGTCAGGACCACCGGTTTTGACTGCCCTCGGCCCTGCGTGAAGGAGACCTGCCCGCGGCTGGAGTGTCTACTACACATAGACCGGGACGCGGCCATCGATGCAGCTCGGGAACTGCTTGCCGGCACGTGAGGCCACAGATGCAGATCGGCATCGACGTCGACTTTCTCCCCAGAGACCGGCGCGGCATGGGGCGCTATGTGCGCAATGTGCTGCGTGCGTGGCTGGCACGCAGACCGGAGCATGACTACGTCCTGTTGTGCCGCACGCTCGATGACGAGCCCGAGATCCGACGGGCTCTGGAGGAACTGGGACTGGCGGACGCCGGGGAGCTGGTCCGGGCGGTACCGCGCCTCAAGGCGCACCTCACGGACGTCTGCTGGTACCCCTGGAACCGGCTGGATCCGCCTCTCAAGGGGCGGCTGAACGCCGTCACCGTTCACGACGTGGCCCCCTTCGTCTTCCCCCAGCGGGGGCTGCTGCGTCGCCTGGACCAGGCCGCCGACGGGCGCCGTCTGCACAGGAGCGCCCGCATGGCCGACCTGGTGTTCACCGACTCGGAGTTTTCGCGGCGCGAGGTCTCCAGGTATCTGGGCGTCCCGGAGCACAAGACCGCGGCGGTGCACATGGGAGTCGACCAGACGTTCCGCGCCCTGCCGCCCGGGGAAAAGGACGAGGTGCTATTGGCGCGTCTGGGGGTCACGAGGGGGTTTGTCCTGTTCGCGGGCGCCGATGATGAGCGCCGGAACCTCGGGCGTCTTCTGCAGGCCTTCCGGCTGGCCAAGGAGGGCTTCGACACCCGCCACAAGCTGGTGGTCTGCGGCACCCCGACAGAGGTGCTGTGCACGTACGAGGACTCGGTGCAGGACGTGGTGGCCGTGGGTATCGCCGGCGATGAAGAGCTGGCGATCCTGTACCGGCGCGCCACCGCCTTCGTCTTCCCCTCGCTGTATGAGGGGTTCGGGCTCCCGGTCCTGGAGGCCATGGCCTCCGGGGCACCCGTGCTGTGTTCGCGGGCGGCGGCGCTGCCGGAGATCGCCGGAGACGCCGCCCTGTACTGCGACCCTTACGATGTGGACGATATCGCCAGACATCTCTCCCTGCTATTGGCCCACGGCGACCTGCGCCGACAGCTCAGTCAGCGCGGTCTGCAGCAGGCCAAGCCTTTCACCTGGGCCGCCACGGCCTCGGCCATCCTCGCGGGTCTGGAAGACCTCGTCGAGGGACGACAGGCGCCCCCGAGGTCACCTCATGCCAATTGATGCCAGTGTCGTCGTGGTCTGCTACAACCGCGCCCGTATCCTGGAGGCGTGCCTGGGCTGCCTCTTCGCCCAGGACCATCCCCACGACAGGTACGAGGTGGTCTACGTCGACGATGGCTCGGACGACGAGACCGACCAGATCGTGCGGGCCCTGACGCCGCCCTGCGAGTTTCGCTACGTGCGCCAGGAGCGGTCGGGCCAGGGCATTGCCCGCAATCGCGGGGTGCAGGAGGCCCGGGGCGACAGCGTCATCTTCGTGGACAGCGACGCCTTCGCGCCGCCCTGGTTCGTGGGCCGGCATGTGGCCTCGCATCGAGCACACCCCGGCAGCATCGTGGATGGGCCGGCGATCAACATGGAGAGTGACGGCGTCCCCACCCACCTGCCCTTTGAGGCTCCCCTGGTCCGCGCCATGGCCTTCTGCGACTTCGGCGGTGCCGGCTTCATCACCGTCAACACGTCCTGCCCAAGAGAGGCATTCCTCCAGGTGGGCGGATTCGACCCGGACTTCCATCGCGGCTGGGGCTGGGAGGATGTGGAGCTGGGCGCCAGGCTGCGGGAGGCGGGCCTTGGACGGGTGAAGGACCGGAAGGCCTACGTCTTGCACTATCGCACCCATCAGGCGGGCTTCGCCCAACAGGCGGAGAAGAAGCGTCAGGGCGGCGAGAACGCCATGTTGTACTACTCCAAGCATCCACGCCCGGAGCTGAAGAGGGAGATCCGCTGGCGCTACCTGGGCTACGACCGGCTCATGCAACGTCTGGGCCTGGTGGAGCGGTACCTGCAGGAGGAGGACGTCATCTCGCGCGTGGAACGAGGCGGCCCGGGAGCTTCGCTGCTCAAGAAGCTGTACCTGGTACACGCCCACGCCGAGGGCCTGCGTCTTGGGATGGAGCGGTACGGGGTGAACCCGGACGCCCCGGCCGGCCGGGAGTGACCGCGACAGTGACCACCGAAACCAAGAGCCATGTCCTGATCACCGCCAACTCCCCGGGCGAGGTGGCGGGCTGGGTCCTTCCCGTCGCCGAAAGCCTCCATGCCCTGGCCCCCGAGACCGAGATCGTCCTCGTGCTGCCGCCGTGCCAGTACGCCAGCGGCAAGGAGGCCCGGGTCGCCGCGGACTGGCCGGCGATACAGCGCGTGGTCACGCTCCGCGGCCTGTCCGGCGCGCTCCTGCTGGGGAGGAGGGCTCTGGGCCTAGCGCGAGACGCGGATGTTCGTGTGCTGTT
>CAYRFY010000649.1:4234-4722 GCA_964423635.1 uncultured Armatimonadia bacterium
GGGTGACGTGTTCCACGCGGTCTCGCTGGCCCGGCGTCTCGGGGCCCGCTGCTACGCATATCTTTCCAAGCCGCGCTGGAGCGGCAGTCTAGACAAGAGCTTCGTCCCGGATGGCCGGACGGCCGAGCGCTTCGCGGCCAAGAACGTCTCGGCCTCGCGATACGAGGTGGTGGGCCAGTTGGCCCTGGACAGCGTCCGCCCCGGCCGCTCCGCCGCCGAAGTCCGCCGGGAACTGGGCATTTGCCAGGACACGCCCCTGATCGCCCTGCTGCCCGGCAGCCGGCCGCTGTTCTCGCGCTTTGCGATCCCCTACCTGGCGCAGGTGGCCGCCGCGATGCACGCCCATCGCCCCGGGCTGAGGTTCGTCACCTGCCTGTCTCCGTTCCTGGGCGACGACCTGCTTGACGATCCCCTGCAGGAGACCTGGCCGCCCGGCCAAGGCCGGCACGAACCTGCGTCCGCCGAGAACGGTGCCGCGCTGCAGTTCA
>CAYRFY010000650.1:0-3799 GCA_964423635.1 uncultured Armatimonadia bacterium
CGATACCTACAGCCACACCTCCGAGGCTCGGGTTTCCGAGCACGATGACACTGCCCAGATCGTCGATCGAGTGGCGGCGGCGTGCACAGCGGAGGCGCGGCGGTCGCTTCTGGACGTCGAGGCCGCGTTGCGGATGGAAGGTGCCGAGACGGACGATTCGGAGACCGATGCCCACGACGATCCGCTGAGGACGATCACCGCCCTGCTCTATCTGATTGTGAAGGAAACCGCCGCGACCGCCGCCCCGGAGACACTGCCCGAGGAGGACCAGGAGCGCCTCGAGGCCATCGCCCGCTGGTGGCGCACATTGGAGCAGTTCTCCGATCAACGGTTGGGTTTCCTGGTCGCGCCGGTTCCATCCGTCGAAGACCTGAGCTGGTATGTCTCGCACCCCGATGCCGATGCGGGCACACGGCGCAGCATCTTCAACTACCTGCTGGCACTGGTGAACCATCTGCCGTGCGAGCCGGCGGCAAGACGTGCCGCGATGGCGGCGGTGCAGGGCGTCTTCGCCCCGATGCTGGACCGGGCCGCAGCGGTACTGGTCGCCCGGGGGGAGCACTCCGAGCAGCAGGCCGCCGCGGCCGTCGCCGACGAGCTCTACAGCATTGTGACGGACCCGGAGCTGTTCGACACGGCAGGGTCTATCATCTCCCTGCTCCAAGACACGCCGCCGGTCTTGCGCAAGGCCGATACCCCGGTGCTTCCCACCGGTACCTATCAGTTCCACAGGTTCTGGGTTGAGCTCGCCCACATCCTGCAGGATGCCCTCGAGGATATGGTCACCGAGTTGGGCGGTGCAGAGGCGCGTGCCCAACTCTCCGAAGCCTTTCGCGCCCAGGACAATTGGGCCGTCAGTGTTGATCTGCAACGCACTCATGACCGCAACGACCCCGAGGATGTGGACAGCGCCGTCTACCACGTGATGGAGCGCCACAGCAGCAAGCTCAACGTCGGTGGCCTGCAGCAGGAGGCCATCGAGCTGGAGGTGCTGAAGCAGAAGCTGAACCTGGATACCGAGGAGGCGCTGGAAGTGGTGGGGTGCGATGCCGAGGCAATCGTGGACCAGGATGGCCGCAGCTACCTGCTTTTGGACCCGGACCCCTATCTGCCGCAGACCGACGTAGACCCGGCCGACTGACCGGCCCCGCGGCACGCCACACTCCGACCGCGGCGGGATTGGCGCCCACACGCTCCGGGCGCCAATCCCGCCGGGCTCTCCCCGGTTCCCCCACACGCCCTGTCGACCCGCCGCCCCCGAGATCGATGCCGCAGAGATATCACTTCGCGGCGGGAAGTATCTCCACGCAGCAAGAACAAACGGTTACAGGAGTCCAAAGTCCCCCGACGAATAGGACTTCTGTTCGCCACACCACATCCGGGCAACCGGGGGATTGCCCGCAATGGAGGGCTGCCAGATGCGGGCCGTCACTGCTGTCTTGCTTCTGAGTGTCATCGTCCTGTCGGGGGCGTGGGCGGGCGACATAGAATCGGCTATGGGCCGGCGAGGTCCGGCCTTCGAGGCGGATATGACGCCATCGTCGCTGGGCTGGGGTGACGACGGCGTCCCCTATCCGGAGCGGTTCGTGGTCAATCCCGGGGACGGTGCGGAGATGGTCTGGGTGCCTGCCGGCGAGTTTCAGATGGGCAGTTCGCCCGAGGAGATCGACTGGGGCTACGAGCAGGCGAGGGCCGCGATCGGGGAACAGGCCCTTCGCGAGTGGTTCGACGATGAGGGACCGGTCCATGCGGTCAAGCTGACCCAAGGCTTCTGGATGTACCGCTTCGAGGTGACCAACAGCCAGTACCGGGCCTTCAAGAAGAGCCACAAGAGTGGGGTGCGAGAGAAGCAATCCTTCGACGGAGACAAGCAGCCCGCGGTGAGAGTGAACTGGCGCGACGCCGGGGCCTACTGTGAGAGCGTGGGGGCCAGGCTTCCCACGGAGGCCCAGTGGGAGTACGCCTGCCGGGCCGGGACTCAGACCCGCTACTTCTGGGGCGATGAGCCCGAGCAGGTGGCGCAGTACGCCAATGTGCCGGACCGAAGCGCGCAGAAGGTTTGGCGGCAGTACGCCATCTTCGACGTCGATGACGGCTACGCCGCCACCGCTCCGGTGGGCTCCTTCAAGCCCAACGCCTTCGGCCTGTACGACATGATCGGCAATGCCAACGAGTGGTGCGAGGACCGTTACGCGCCGGACTACTATCAAAACACCCCGGAGGAGGACCCCACCGGGGCCAGCAGCGGAGACTCACGGGTCATGCGTGGCGGCTCGTGGTCCGTCAACTGGTATGACTGCCGCTGTGGCAACCGCAACTTCCGCATGTATGACAGCCAGTACGAGTACATTGGCTTCAGGCCCATCGTGCTGCCGTAGGGGATCAGACCAGACAAACCTGCCGAACCGGAGGATCGAAGATGCCATCGACGACCGCAAGCAGACTCTTCGCAGTGCTGGCGTTCCTGGCCGCCGTGGCACTCCCGGCGACCGCCGAGACCGTCGCCACCCCGAAGTTCGAGCCGGCCGCCAAGAGCTTCGATAAGGAGATCAAGATCACCATCACCTGCGGCACCAAGGACGCGGTGATCCGCTACACCACCAACGGCTACGACCCCAGCTCCAGCGCGACCCAGTACAAAGGCCCGATCACGCTGACACAGTCGACGAAGCTGAAGGCCAGGGCCTTCAAGCCCGGCATGAGCGACAGCTCGGTGATGACGGCGGAGTACAAGCAGCTTGTGGCCACGCCCAAGTTCAGCATCAGCCCCGGGTCCTCGTTCGATGACCCGATCACGCTGAAGATCGAGTGTGCCACCAGCGGGGCCAAGATCCGCTACACCACCAACGGCTATGACCCCAACAGCAGCTCGCCGGAGTACAAGGGCCCGATCACCCTCTCCGACACGGTGACGGTCAAGGCCCGCGGGTTCAAGGACAAGATGGCCGACAGCGTCGTGGCCGTCGCCAGGTATAGCGAGAACAACCCGGATGTGGCTCCGGTGGTCTTCACCCCCGACCCCGGCAAGATCTACGACGGCAACGTCATCGTGGAGCTGGAGTGCAAGACCCCGGGGGCCGTGATCCACTATACTACCGACGGCTCGGACCCCATCCCCTTCTCCCCCGAGTACAAGGACCGCTTCGCCCTGCTCAAGTCGGTCACGGTCAAGGCGCGGGCCTTCAAGCCGGGGAAGAAGGACAGCCCTATCGCCAAGGCCTCCTACAGGGTCCGTGCGCTGCCGCCGACCCTCAAGCCCGGAGCGGGCACTCAGTTCATCGACCCGATCAAGGTGACGATGTCCTGCTCGATGCCCAAGTACCAGATCCGCTACTCGCTCAATGCCACGGAGCCCACCACCTCGGCCCTGCTGTACAAGGAGCCGGTGGAGCTGGTGGACACCACCACCATCAAGGCCCGCACGTACGTGGAGGGCATGGAGCCCTCGGAGGTCGTGAAGGTCGAGTACCGTGAGAAGTACCCGGACCTGCCGGTGGTCACCTTCTCCACCAAGACGGGGCTGCTGGAGGGCTGCTACTTCGAGGAGAAGGAGATCCTCGTGCTGGAGTGCAAGGTCGAGGGGGAAAAGCCGGGAATCCACTACACAATGGACGGGTCAGATCCCACGGAGAACTCGCCACTTTTCAAGGACCTGATCCTCATGGTGGAGACGACCTTCATCAAGGCTCGGGCCTTCAAGCACGGCAAGAAGCCCTCCCCCGTGTGTAAGGCGCTATACCCGAAGATGCAGCCGGTCGCGACCCCCTACTTCACCCCGGCCCCCGGTAGGTTCGACAGG
>CAYRFY010000650.1:3809-4722 GCA_964423635.1 uncultured Armatimonadia bacterium
GGACCACCGATGTGGTGATCGAGTGCGACACCGATGGGGCCGAGATTCGCTACACCATCGACGGGGACGACCCCACCAAGTACTCGGAGGTCTACGACGGCGAGCCCATCATGCTGCGCTGGACGACGAGCATCAAGGCCAAGGCCTTCAAGCGCAACTACATCGATAGCGAGGTGGCGAGAGGCACCTTCGAGATCAGGCGACCGATCGAGGAGTAGGCCGCGATCGCCGTCGCCCGCCTGTCCCGGCCGGAGGCCAGCCCTCCGGCCGGCTGCTTTGCCACCACTGCGTTCGTCCCGCACCACCCGCGAGGTGATCGACCCATGCCGTCAGGGAGCCTGATTGCGGTCGCCGTGGCCACGACCGTCATGCAGGCCGCGGGGCGCCGGGTCCCGCGGCCTTCTGTTGGCTCTCCCCCGCCCCCTGCCCTGCCGCCCCTGCCCATCACCTTCCGCCACGAGTTGCCCCTCGGCGCCCAGGCCGTCCTGGCCGCCTTCGTACTCGCCTTCGTGGTGGCCGCCTGTTTCCCTTCGGCCCTGGGGCCCGACGTGATCCCCGAGCGTGGCCGCATCGTCTGCATCGGCGCCGCCGTCTTCTTCCTCACCATCTGGGCCGTGTTCGTCTGGCTGCGGGCGGTGGCATACGTGCGCCTCGAGGAGGCCGGCATTGCCATCAAAGGCCTCTTCGGGCCGGAGAGGAATCTTCCCTGGGACCTGGTGGACCGGCTGGAGGTCAGAACTGACAGGCAGCCGCTGGGTGCAGGCGGCCACCACGCGGTCTTGCACACCACACTCGGCCGCCGCCACGACCTGGAGCTGCTCACCGGCCAGAGCCGCAAGATCACTCCGGCGATCGTCGCCCTCGCCGGGCTCACGGAGTATCAGGAGATGCCGTGGGGCTGCATCTACGACCG
>CAYRFY010000651.1:0-4721 GCA_964423635.1 uncultured Armatimonadia bacterium
GGGGGTGAACGACCAACGGCGGCGGCGCCTGCCGTTTTGTAGGGCGCGGGCCTGTACCGCGCCGCCGTTTGCCGCTGGGACGGCACCAACGGCGAGCGGCCGCCTCACCCCCCTGCCCCCCTCTCCCTTACGCCCGCAAACACCGCGGGCGACGGGAGGAGGGGGTGAACGGCGAACGGCCGGGAGGCGTGGTTCGGGGCACGTATCGGCTAAGGGCCGGGGCGCGTGACGCGTGGGCCTCGGTCGGCGCTGCGCCGCCGTCAGGAGGGAAACGTCATCCGGGACGGAATACTACGGCTACCTCTGTCCGGGGGAGACGCCATGGACAATCTGCGTATCGAGTTGTACAGCCCAGAGCTGGCGGAGGACGCTCTGGCCATCCGCAACGCTATCTTCCCTCCCATCGGGCTGGAGGAATGGCTGAAGACGACGACGATGTCGGGAGTGGTGGCCTATCTGGGCGATGAGGTCGTGGGCTGTATCCCCATGGACCGACGGGACTTCCTGCTGGCGCCCGGAGTGTCGGTCCCCGTGGTGTTCGAAAACGCCGTGGGGACTCGGGAGGACCTGCGCTCGCGGGGCATTGGCACGGCGATGATCCGTGCGGCTCGCGAGTACCTGTCGGACCGAGTGGACGCACTTATGGTCTACCGCGGTGCCGAGCGCTCTCCGGGGTACCGGTTCTACGCCCGCACGGGACACCACGACATGCTCTACCTGCGCCCGGCCCGCTGGACACAGCCCTCCGGGAACTGCGGCCACGTGGGTGTGGGAGGGCCGGAGGAGATTGACGCGGAGGCCGAGGCGATCCACCGGGTCTTCTGCGCGACCTACCATGGGCACGGCGGCTTCCCGCCACGCTTCGCGGGTTATCAGGGGCGGCAGTTGCAGCACCACATCTATGTGGTCCTGCCCCAGGAGACGCTGTACTTCCGGTACCCCGAAAGCGGAGAGCTGCAGGCCTATTGCATCGCGGGTATTCGCACCGGGGCGCGGGCAGAGGCCGTGGTCATGCTCCAGGAGCTCGCCGCCATCTCGGGCGAGGCGGCGCAGGTGCTGCTTGAGGGCATCGGGGCCTACTCGGGCGGCCGAGGCTGCGAGGTCTCCTGCCAGACCGGCTACGATGACCCCTTCCGTCACCTGCTGCTATCCATGGGGTTCGAGGAAGGCCTGCGCAGCCTGATGCTGCTGGCCCAGCCCCTGGACCTCCAGCGCCTGTTCCTGCGGACCTGTGAGCACCCGGAGCTGCTGGAGGACCTGCGTATCCGCGTCTGGACCCCGGCGCTGGATGCCGTGCTTTTCGAGGGCCCCAGTGCCAGGGTGAATGTCTGCATCGAGGCCAAGAGCGGTCAGCTCGCCCGGATGCTCTGCCGGCGGGTGGACGTGCACTGGGCGGCGGAACAAGGTATAATCACCATTCGAAACGCGACCGGGGACATCGTGCACCGTCTGTCGGCCGCGCGGCCGCTATCTCGCTGGACTTACCACCCACTGGACTATATCTGATGTCCACCCAGGTCCGCCGACGCCCCGCCACCAGCCCCAGCGCAAGGTGGGATGGTCGGCGTTTGGCCGGAAAGGAGTTCGCTCATGCCCAAGAGCTTACCGGGGCGCTTGATGCGCAAGGAGATTCTGGAGCAACCCGACGCCATCACAGCCACACTGGCGGCTGAGACGGACAAGATTCGGGAGTTCTCCGCCCGCCTGCGCAGGGATGACATTCAGCACGTATTGCTCATCGCCCACGGCACCTCGGACAATGCGGCCATGTATGCCCGCTACGCCTTCCCGATCATCGCCGGCAAGCTGGCAACGGTGGTGCCGCCCTCCTTGTTCACCGTGTACGATGTTGACCTGGACCTGTCCAACTGTCTGGTGCTGGGGATCTCGCAGTCCGGGGAGTCTCCGGGCGTGCTGGAGTTCATGGAGCAGGCCCGCGGGCGGGGCGCCTGCACCTGCGCGGTGACCAACACGCGGTCTTCGGAGATCATGGGGGTGGCCGAGTATACGCTGCTGACGCACGCCCGGCGCGAGGCCAGCGGCCCTGCGACGAAGACCTACACCACGTCGCTGGCGGTGCTGCACCAACTGGCCTGTCTGTGGGCCGGGAACGTGGAGCGTGCGGCCAAGATCTACGGCGCATCCAACTGGCTGGGGCAAGTGCTGGCGATGGAGGAGGAGATCGCCCAGCGCGCTGAGCGCTACCGGTACATGGAGGCCTGCGCGGTCATGGGGCGGGGGCTGAGCTTCTGCACGGCGCTGGAGACGGCGCTGAAGCTGGCCCAGTGCTGCTATGTGGTGCCGGCGGCCTATAGTGGGACGGAGTTCCTCCACGGCCCCATTGCGAGCATCGAGCCGGGATCGCCCTGCTTCGTCTTCGCCCCATCGGGCAATGCGCTGCAGTCCATGAGCCAGCTTCTGGACGCCCTTGCCGAACGCGGGGCCGAGAGCATCGTGATCTCCGATCACCGCAGCGTGCTGGACCGGGGCGTCGTGCAGCTCAAGACGCCGGAGATGCCCGAGGAGTTCGCGCCCTTCGCCTCCGTCGTGGTGGGGCAGCTCTTCGCGCTGCACCTTGCCCTGCACAAGAGGATCGACCCAGACAAGCCAAGAGGGCTATCGAAGCCGGTATTCACGTTGTAGCAGGCCGCCGTCCAATGATCGGCGAGCACGAGAGACCTGCGGACAGGTCTGGATCACACGGAGACCCGCAGGGCTCCGACTGATGCCTTGGAGGACCGAGACCATGGAACAGCGGAAGATGCTCATCGGCGGAGACTGGGTGGAGGCCAAGTCGGGCGAGTATTACGACAATACCAATCCGGCGACCGGTGAGGTGATCTCCAAGGTGCCCTACGCGGGCACCGAGGATGTCGATCTTGCGGTGACGGCGGCCCAGCAGGCCTTCGACGAGAGCTGGGGACCGATGGACCCGGCGGAGCGGGGAGCTTTGATGTTCAAGCTCGCCGACGCCATCGACGCCCACGCCGACGAGCTCGCGCGGCTGGAAACAGCGGACATGGGCAAGCCGTACAACCAAAGCATCGGAGACGTGCCGGGGGCGGCGAGCTTCTTCCGGTACTACGCCGGCCTCGCGGACAAGATCGAGGGCGAGACGCTGGTCACACCGGGCGACACCTTCGGCTACACCCTGCGCGAGCCCTACGGCGTGGTGGCGGCGATCGTGCCGTGGAACTTCCCCATTGCCATGACGGGCATCAAGGGAGGCCCGGCTCTGGCGGCCGGCAACTGCGTGATCTTCAAGCCGGCCTCTGCCTCACCGACCACGGCCCTGGAGGTCGGGCGCCTGGCGCTGGAAGTCGGGTTCCCGCCGGGGGTGATCCAGGTAGTCACCGGCCCCGGCGGCAGCATCGGCTCCCATCTGGCGGGGCACCCGGGAGTGGGTAAGGTCTCCTTCACCGGGAGCACCGAGGTGGGCCGCAAGATCCTGCAGGCCTCCATCAACAACATCGCCAAGGTGACGCTGGAGCTCGGCGGCAAGACGGCCAATATCGTCCTGCCCAGCGCCGACCTGGACATGGCCGTGGCCGCCGCAGCACGCACGATCTTCCTCAACTGCGGCCAGATCTGCACCGCCGGCAGTCGCCTGCTGCTGCACGAGAGCATCAAGGACGAGTTCCTGGCCAAGCTGGTGGCCGTCACTTCGGAACTGAAGATCGGCGATCCCTCCGCCCCGGACACCCGGATCGGACCGGTGTCCTCCAAGCAGCAGTACGAAACGGTGCTGCGGTACATCGAGGCGGGCAAGAGCGAGGGAGCCTGTCCGATCGCTGGGGGCGATTGCCCCTCCGGCCCCGAGTTCGACAAGGGTCTCTACGTGCAGCCCACGATCTTCGACGGCGTCACACCCGACATGAGCATCGCACAGGAGGAGATCTTCGGCCCCGTCCTGGCGGTCCTGTCCTTCAGAGACGACGACGAGGCGGTCCAGATCGCCAACGGCACCGACTTCGGGCTGGCGGCGGCGCTGTGGACCCGGGACTTGAGTCGTGCCCACAGCCTGGCCAAGCGCCTGCAGGCAGGTATCATCTGGATCAACTGCACCAACGTCTTCGGTCCGTGGATGCCCTACGGCGGCTACAAGCTGAGCGGGCTGGGCTTCGAGTGTGGCATCGAGGGGCTCAAGGAGTTCAGCCACATCAAGACGGTGCTCATCGACACCAGCGATCAGGTGGAGCGCTGGGCGCTGGACTAGCGAAGTTCCGCCCCCGATCGACGAGCGGGGCAGGGAGATTCGCCTCGGGGCGGTGCCACGGCCCCACGGCGATCCCGCAGAGCGGGGCGTTCACGAACGGCACGGCCGCGAACGACGCGGCGGTGGGTCGTGGACGGGGCCGACCCGCCTGCGGCCACGTGCCCTGTCTGTCAGGGTGCGAGGCCTGCAGAACCGCGGAGAGCAGTGGGGCGACGCGAAACCGGCCGGAACCGGGGTGATCGAAGCGATAACTCACAAACCAGCAGCCTCGTCCGACCTGGCCAGGGCCGAGTTCTCCGTAGCCACGGTGCTCATCGTGTTCGCCCACGTCTGCGACGCCGTCAGCACCTACATCAGTAGCCCCGACCTCTCGCGCGAGGTGAACCCTCTGTACTTGAAGCTCGATGCACTGGGCCATGGCGGGTGGGTCACGTTACTCACCGTCAAGGGGATCGGGGTGGTGCTCTCGGTGGTGATGTTTTCGTACTACATCGGCGGGCGCAGG
>CAYRFY010000652.1:0-4705 GCA_964423635.1 uncultured Armatimonadia bacterium
GGCGGGGCTGGGGGGGTGAGGTGACGTGAATCGGCGCCTGCCCGAAACCTGCATAGTCTGAGTTTGCAGCCCGACTCGGCGATCCCGCTTTTGCGGGATTGCCGCCTGGCCGTGGCACCGACCCCAGGCGAACCTCCGTGCCGTGTTCGTCGCTTTGAGGCGGAGCTTCGATAGCGGTTCGGCGCATAGGCCGGCTCTGCCGTGAAGATGTTACCCGGGAGCGCCGGCGTCACAAGCCCGGGCGGCGCAAGCTCAGGCTTGCGCCGCGTGGGCGAGGAATCTCGCTATGTCCCAGGAGATTCCTCGAGCTGCTCTCACCGGGAGCGGACGCTCTCAGAATGACACTCCCATGCGAACGTGGGCTTTTCGGCCGTACTTCCAGCCTCTGCCACTATCCGTCGCTCTTCGTCTCCGTGCCCCCGGTCGTCTTGCGCCCTCCTGCGTGTGTCACCCGGCCAGCTTCGCGATCTCGTCATCGCTCAGGGCCCGCGCGTAGAGGTGGAAGTCGGCCACAGCTCCCTGCAGGCATTCGTTACCCGCGTAATTGGGGTTGCAGCCGACGCCGACGTTTCGCGCCGCCGAGAAGACGAAGCCCGGCGCCGCCGCCCTGTGCCGCAGCGTCCCGTCCACATACAGCCGTAGCTCCGGGCCCTGCTTGACGGCGGCCACGTGGACCCAGCGGCCGTTGGCGAGCCCAACGCCCTCGGTCCCATAGGCGGCACCGGCCTCGATGCGCGCGAAGACCTCCTCGCCCTCGAGACAGATGCGCAGCGGGTCGTCCATGCCGCAGGCCCACGCGGAGAAGACCTCCTGGAGGCGATCCGTCGGCAGCCCCTCCGGGCGGAGCCACAGCGCGGCGGTATAGTCCTCCTCGGGGAAGTAGTCAATGGCGTAGGTGACCTTGCTGCTCCGGCCGTTGAAGCCGAGAGCCTCCGCTCCGGCGCGACCCGGGACGGAGACGATGTCCTGTGAGCCGTGTAGGACGCCGTAGCCCGGCTCCGCGGAGCCCTGAAGGGCCGCGGCGACCATCAGCTCTCCCTCCCCGAAGCCCTGCGCGGTCCGGATTCCCACGGTGTTGGGCAGGTCCGGATCGATGGTGAAGCTGCGTGGTCCGTTGGCGGCGCCGGTGCGCCCATGGGAGTTGACCGCGGTCACCCGCCAGGCGTATTCCCTGCCGGGCTCCAGGTCGGCCTCGAGCACCTCGCTACAGAGAGTCAGGCCCTCGCGGGCGACGACGACCTCCGAAAAGTCGCGGTCCGTGGCGATCTCGAGGGTGAAGGTCCTGCCGCCGCGCGCCGACGGCCGGTACCCGCTCCATGCAAACAGCATGGGTCCGGCGGCGATGGCCGCGTCGGCCGTTGGTGTCTGGAGATAGACGGGCGCCGGCGCGCCGCCCTCGGCGGGTAGCCAGGAGCGATAGTGGGTGCCGCAGGCGCCGGCGGTGGCGAAATCGCACAGCAAAACCTCGGTGCCGTCCGCCGCCGTGACCGTCCCGGCCACGATAGGCGGCCAGGTCGAGGCCGTATCAACCCGCGTGAAGCTCAGGTCTTGCAGGTCCAAGGGGGGCATTTCGTCCGTGTCCATGGCATTGAGCTTCTGGTCGAAGGCCAGGAGAATCGGACCCCGAAACAGGGCCGCGCAGCCGTTGCGGCCAAGCTCGCCGGTCCAGCTCCGCAGCGCCATGTCCAGCTCCAGCTCCACCACGTCCCCTGCCTGCCACACCCGACGCAGGGCCAGGTACTTCCCCGGCGCGACCCCCTCCACCGCCTCCCCATTGACCCGCACCACCGTTCGCGCCGACCACCCCGGGATACGCAGGTGCAGCGACATTTCCCGCCTCTTCTCGGGTGCCACTTCGATGCGTACCTTGCCCTCGGCCGGATAGCCCGTGACTTGCCGCAGAAGCAGTCTGCCGCCATCGGCGGTGGCCAGGTCCAGAAGACAGGGCCCATAGTAGTTGAGCCAGGCGCCGCCATCGTTCATCATGGCCGCCCACCGGGTGAGCATGCCCAGACCTCGAGGGCCATTGACCGAGCAGCAGTTGAGCTCCGGGGTCCCGGCGCGGGCCTGAAACACGATGCTGTGGGCCGAGGCCGCACGCACGCCGTCCATGGGGGTGTCATACGTCCACCACCTCCCCGAGGGATGCTGAGCCCCCAGCATCCCGTTCCAGGTGGCCAGCTCCAGCTCGTCGGCCACGGTCGCGTCGCCGGTGAGCCGCAGCATATCCACGCTCAGCGCCATCCAGGCGATGGTGCAGCAGGTCTCGATCGCCCCGGTGGAGTACGGGTTGCCGATCGCCTGTTCTCCGGTGGTGAAGCCCCCGCTCGGGTGGCGGTCGTGGTTGCGGATGCTCTCCCAGTGCCACACAGAAGCCTCGGCATAGCGCCGGTCGCCGGTGATTTGGTACAGCTCCATCAGCCCCTGCAGGTCGTGGAGGCTTTCCCAGCGTGGCTTGGGTGTACGGAAGAACTCCACACCCGACAGGCCGGTGCGGAGGTAATCGCCCGCGGGCGGCCGCTGCCAGTCCGCCTCGATCTGCCGCATGACCGCCAGGTACCGCTCCTGCCCGGTCAGCCGGTAGAGCCATCCCAGTGAGTGGATGACGGCCATGTTCATCTCGTGCGAGCCGGCGTCGTAGACGTGTCGCCCACCGTCCGGGAAGGTCTCGCAGATCAGATCGGCCATCCTCCGCGCACAGCCCAAACTGGCCTCGTCCCCGGTGGCCTCGTGCCACATGAGGAGCCCCAGCATGCAGTGGTAGTGGCCCCACAGGTCCCAGTGGCCCAGGAGTCTTTCCTCCCTGCGGAAGGGACCCAGATAGCCGTCCTCCGCCTGCGTGGCGATGAGCTCGGCCACGACGGAGGCCACGAAGGGCTCCAGCCGCGGATTGTCAGTCATCCGACACGCCGCAATGGCGGAGATCAGGTATTTGCCCACGAACTCACCGGCCCAGGGCACCAGGTCCGGGGCCGGATGGCGGTCCCGAAGCCGCATCATCTCCAGCATGCCCGGATTGGCCCGGGGAGCGGCGAGCAGCCAGTTGTCCACATTGGCATCCACGCGCTCACCCATGGGACCATCGAAGTGGTGAGTTACTGCCGCGGGACTGCGCAGTCTCATGGTCGGTGAACTCCTCTGTGTCTCTCGCTGGGCGGAGGCGGGGGATGGGAGGCAGATAAGCGCGGCCAGCGCCCACAGGGCAAGAGGGAGTGCCCGGGTGCATCTGTGGTACGGGCACACTGCACAGGTGCTCCCCAAGCGAAAAGGACGTCCCGAAACCGGGACGCCCTCTATCGCGGTGGCAAAGCTCCGGCCGCCGCTCCTCGTCGACTCCGCCCAGACCGGCCGGGCCCGCCGGCCGCCAGGAGCCGGTGGCCCGGGGGGACGGTGGCCGCCGCAGAGCGCCTCGGAGGGGCTCACTGCTCACGCCTGGCCCGCGGCCAGCGAGCGCAGGAAGCTCTCGTCCTCAAGCTTCGCCTTCACATCCGATAGCAGCTTCGCCCCATCGGCGCCGTCGGCGGCGGCGTGATCGATGCTCAGAGTGCAGCTCATGGTCTGGCGGATCACCACTTGCTCGCCGTCCACCACCGGTCGGGGTTTCATGGCGCCGAAGGACAGGATCCCCGTCTGCGGCGGACTGATGATCGCGCTGAAGGCGTCCACATCGCCGGGGCCGATATTGCTCACGGTGAACCCGGCGCCCATCTGCAGACTGGCGCGCAGACGTCCCTTGCGGGCCATCTCTACCATGCTCTTGGTCTCCGTGGCGACCTCGGTCAGAGACTTCTCATCCGCATCCAGCACCGTGGGGAGCATGACTCCCTGCTCGGTGGCCACGGCGAAGCCGACGTTCACGTGCCGCAGCACATGCAGGCCGTCCTCGGCGCGCCAGGCGTTGAACCGCGGATTGTCGCGGAGGATAGCCGCGACCGCCTTGATGATGAAGTCATTATAGGTGGGCAAGACTTCCGGGGCCGCCTGCTTCATCTCGCCGCGGACGAGGACGAGGGCGGTGCAGTCCACCTGGGCCGTCATCCAGAAACTCGGCTTCTCGGCCACACTCTGGAGGGTACGGTCACCGATGGCCTTGCGGATAGGGGACTGCTCTAGCAGGTCGTATTCCTGCTCATCGGGTCGGGAACGTCTGGTAGCCATGAGATCCAGCCTTCTTCTATGATAGAGTCCACCGGCAGGAGGAGCCGGCCACCGGCCTGGACGCCAGATGCGTCCGAAGGCCGGGGTAGTAGCGCCAATCACCGGACTATTTCGCCGCCCGGGCCGACGTTCCCTTCGGCTCCCGGTAAGCGGTCAGGCGGGAGGCGATACCGCCTCGGCGGACGGAGAGGGTTTTCGGCGGCTGTGGAAAACCCAACAGCTTTTCCCCGCGGGTGTGGGGAGTAATCCACAGGTGCTCCAGACGGCGGCCGGGAAAGACGGCTCTGACGGCGGATTTCGCGGCCCGGGGACGGTGCATAACTGTTGATAACCCGGTGGATATCCCCTTTCGGCTGTGGATAACCTGCCTGATAGGAGGGTTTCCGGTACCTGATCAGGGAAAAAAGTGCGGTGCAGCCCTTGACGGGACGCTGTCACGCTGCTATACTATTGGCCTACAAAGAGACGGACGCGCGGTGGAGCAGTCCGGTAGCTCGCAAGGCTCATAACCTTGAGGTCGCAGGTTCGAATCCTGCCCGCGCTACCA
>CAYRFY010000653.1:0-4681 GCA_964423635.1 uncultured Armatimonadia bacterium
GAAGTACTGCCGTTCTCCCCCCTCCTCCCGTCTCCGCCTGCCGTTTGGCGGAGTACAAGCGGCTCGAAGAGACGCCGAGAGGCGGGGCCGGGGGGGTGAGGCGACGTGAATCGGCGCCCGCCCGGAACCTGCATAATCTGAGTTTCCAGCCCGCCGCCGTTGCCCCCAACGCCGCCCTACCCATCGGACCACTTGCCGCACCAGACGGCAGCGCGGACGGAAGAAGGCGAGCACGCCTCTGGCAGGGCGGGACCGTTGACGCCGTAGTCGTTGCCGTTGACGCCGTTTGTCATTGACTCGCGACTCGTGACTCTCAGATTCGCTGACCCCCTCCGAGGTCCTACCCCGACATGAATCTGCTACCCGATGACCGGCGCTGCGCGATTGCTGTTGGGATCAGTTGTGCCCCCTGTCCCGAGGAAGCCGCTCTCGCGGGAGCGTACCTGACCTCCCTTTCCGAGCAGGCCGAGGAGCTCGACCTGCGACTACAGCTTTTCGTCGACGCCCCGTCGGTGGGCCTGCTCCCACAACTGCGGGCCCTGGCGGTGAGAGGCCACTGCCTGGACCTGCAGGCGGCACTCCTGCATGAACAGGAGATCGACATAGCCCACCCGCTCCAGGCGTTCTCGGAAGCGACGGGGGATCAGGCCGTCGGCGTGCGCGCCGCCGACATGGGGCGCCTGGGCCTGCAAAGCTTGCCCGCGGTACGAGAGCATCTGGTACGGTGCGGGCTGGGGTTCGTGAACTCCGACTACTCAACCAGGCTTCCCGAGGGCTCAGCGCCGGGCTTTGCCGACAAGAACGCCGCCATGCTCATCAAGCACACCCAGCCCCGTCGGTATGGCGAGGGTCTGCTGGAGATCCCGTCGGCAGGTTACTCGGCCGGGGACTTCCTCCTCACCCAGGGGCGCCCCCTGGAGGCCTGGTGCGACCACCTGCGACAGTGCCTCGACTTTGCCCACGACATCGGCGGGCTTCTGTGGGCCCCGGCCCTGGACCTCAGCGTGCTCATGGAGCACGATCCGGACTGCGCCACCCTGCGGACCCTCGTCACCCACGCCCGGAGCAAGCGCTCCGGCAAGGTGGCCTTCTGCACGTACCGGGAAATCCACGCACGCGCCACGAAGACCGAGACCGGCTGACCGGGAGTGGAGCCTATGAAGCGCGCCACCACCATCGCCCTGATGCTCGTCTGGCAGGCCTGCTGCATGGCCCAGGTGACGTTACAGCGGGAGAGCATGATCCAGGCGGATGAGGTACTCGTCACCCCCGAGCAGGACCTGGTGCTACGGGCCCGGGCGCCCGACGCCGGCGAAGACGAGCGCCTGCTTCTGGGCCTGGAGCAACGCCTGGATGTCCCCGGTGGCGGAGGGTGCAACTGGGTGCTGCAAGTGAGCCTCAACGGCCGCGTCCTGAGTGAGTCGATGATCGGGCCGCGACTGCTCAACAAGCCCGGCAGCTTCGGATTGAAGGGGACGGGGCTTGAGTTCGACTGGTACAGCCGGACCCATCGGGCCTGGATGACGCTGTTTTCCCCCGACTACGACAGGGACCTGGCCTCCGGCGATGAAGACTACCGCTTCCTGTGGGATATCGACGACTACGTGGAACCGGGGCAGGAGCTGGAGCTCCGCCTGACCTACGCCCAGAAGGGCATCTCGGCGGCGCTGAAGCGGGAGGCTCCGCTGGCGGTGCGGAAGGTGCGACTGGGCGTGCTGGGCGCCGCGGAGGTTGAAGCCCTCCGCAGCGTGGCGCAGAGCGGAGGCAGGCCGCCCCGGGAGGTGGAGATCGTGGCGGCGCCCGCTCCCGGCGCTCAGCCCGGTCCGCGGGCGTACGAAGTGCAGTGGGCCAAGCGCGCGGAGAGCCCCCGGGCACAGGTGGGCTTTGACGACCTCGCGGACTGGAGCTGCACGGTGACGGGAGACGCTGAGGTGGCCGTGAGTGTTTCGGTGGAGCAGCTCCTGTGGCGAGACCAAAACGCGAGGCTGCAGGCGGAGGGCGGGGAGCTGCAGACCACGGCCTTCCTTCGTCCGCCGGCGCCGATTGCCGTCGCGGGCGAGTGGGACGCGGCGGACCTCTGGGTTTTCGGCACCCAGCGGGGGGCCTCGGCAACCCGCCCCCCTCCGCTCATGGTCGCCATCCTGCGAGACGCGGCCGGAATGGAGTTCGAGTTGGACCTGGGGCCGGTTACCGCGGGCTACTGGGTGATCTGCCACGGGATGCTGGATGCCGGACAGCGCGCGGCGGTGCGGTTCCCCGTCGAGTTCCTCGGCCTGGTGGTGGGCAACTGCCAGGGCAAGGAGCCCACATCGGTCCTGCTGGAGTCCCTGGCCTTCTATCCCCAGAACCGCAGGCCCTATGCGCGGTCGCCGCGCCCGGAGAATCCAGTCTTCCCCACCTCGCCAAACGCCATGCTGCCCACACCTCCGCCGGGCTGCAAGACCGCGGTGACGGCCACCGCGGACGGCGCGCGGCTGCAGTCTACCTGGGACTCCGGGACGGTGAGGTATGACATCACCCCCCGCACCGGCACCCTGGATGACGTGAAAGCAGGCTGGGTCTCGGGGGATGTGGGGCGCGAGTTCACCCCCATGGCCGGCGGAGGACTGCGTCTGGTGCCCGGCCAGGTGAGCCCGGGACCGTCTCGACTGCGCTCGGCTCAGGTGCAGGGCCAGGCGTACATCACGCACTGGCGCAGCGAGACCGAAGGCCTCGACTACAGCCTGCGCTATGCCATCCTCGGCGCCACGCTGACGGTGGAGGTTCAGAGCGATGACCCGCGAGCCTGCGGCGTGGACTTCGGCGCCGTCCGGGGGCTGCCGGACGTTCGCGGGGTTGAGGTGCCGTACCTGATGATGGGCCAAAAGCCGTGGCCACTGGTGGCCTGCGGCGCCGGTCTATTCGTCTCCTGTCTGCGGGACTGGATCAACTGCGATTGCAGCAGCGCCGGGGCAGTCCAGGCGCGGGCGGCGGGGGATGACGGCCTGGTGCTTGACGGCGGGACCCTGTACCTCCCGCTCACCGACGGGATGCGCAACCCGGTACGCGACCGGCTGGCGCTCACCGTCTCCCCGGTATTTGAGGACGTGCTTCCCAACGTGTGCAATCCGCCGTCGGCGCGGAGGGAGGAGGCCGCGAAGTACCTGTACTACATGGGCGACGGCCCGCAACCGAAGTTCTGGGCCGCTCTCAAGGGCCTGGGGCTCGACCATGTAATGGCCATGCACTTTGGCGGCATCTGGTGGCAAAGGGGCGGTGAGGGCTTCAGCATGCGCCATCGCCCCAGGCCCGAGATGTCCGAGGCCGACCTGGCCGAGTACCGCGAGCAGGTCAAGGCCAACGGATTCCCCTTCGGCCTGCTGGTGGAGTACACCGACTTCTTCCCCTGCAATGAGTACTGGGACCCGAACCTGCTCAGCTTGACCTCGGTCGGCGCCTGGGGCCCGGCCTGGTATGGACACTTCTCCACCAAGCCCAACGCCTATGCAGAGCTGGCCAACCGCGTGGGCACACTCATCAGGAGCAAGTACCCCACCGACGCGGTTTATCTGGACGTGCACACCAACGTGGGGCTGCAGGCCAAGGACTACGAGGTCGGTGTTCCGGGTGCGGGCAAGGCGGCCGCGACGGTGCTTCACAACGGCGAGGGGATCCTGGAGGTCGGCCGCCAGCACGGGATTGTCTGCAGCGAGGGCATCTACCGCTGGCTATACGCCGGGCTCACGGACATGGACTACGCCACCTGGTGGGTGGCGCCGGGTGAGCATGCGGCGGACAAGCCGCTCCTGCCCGACTTCGACCTGCTCAAGATCCACCCCTACGCCCACGGGACCGGCATGAGCTACAGCCCCGCCGGCTTCTTCTCCCCGGAGGAGGCGGCGCAGGTGTTCTCCGAGGCCGAGGCCCCCCGGGCCACGCCGCGGTTCTACCAGTACGTAACCGCCACCATCGCCCATGGCCACCAGGCGATCCTTGGTTACGGTTTCCGCCCCCGGCCGGCCCGCATGCTCCACTACTACTCGCTGCTCCAGGGATTGCAGACCGAGTATCTCACCGACAGCGTCGTCGAGGTCCTCCGCCACGATGGCACTGGCTATGTGACCACCAGTCAGATGCTCCGGGAGGGAGGAATCGAGCAGGGACGGATCAGGATCGGCTACTCCCGCGGCCTGCAGGTCTGGGTCAACTACCACGAGACCCAGAGCTGGACGGTAGAGGTCGACGGCCGCCTGTTCGAGCTGCCCCCGTACGGCTGGGTGGCGCACAAGCCCGGAGCACTCCTGGCCTTCAGTGCCCTGGTCGGCGGCGAGCGTCTCGACTACGTCCGCTGCCCGGAGTACGTCTACGTGAACGCCGGGGGCGTGGCAAGGGAGTTCGAGGGGGTCAAGACAGACGGCGCGCTGCTGCTGCGGCGCGACGGCGAGCAGTTGCGGATCACCCGCTGCGGCGATCTGGGCCGATGGCAGCAAGTGCCGGGCGAGCGGTACCCGTACTACAGCGACGCGGTGATCGAGGCGGCGCCAAAGAGCGGCGGCTGCACGGTGGCAGAGGTGGATGGGGAGCGATTGACGGAGGTGTGGGGGCGGTAGGCTTTGGGACAACGGCGACGCAATGTAGGGCGCGGGCCTGGACCGGGCCACGGGGTCAGCCAACGGCGGCGCCGCACAGGTCGCCGCCCTAC
>CAYRFY010000654.1:0-4676 GCA_964423635.1 uncultured Armatimonadia bacterium
ACCGCGGGCACGGAGGGGCGCGGACGCGGTTGTGGATTCTGGCGGAGGCCGGGTGTCCAGCGAAGGCGACCACTGCCTTTCTCGCCTTTCTCCGTGTCTCCGTGGTGAGACTTTCGCCGCTACCCGCTCGCCCTACTCCCACTCCACCACATACCGCCCCGCTCCCGTCTTGCCCACCTTGAAGCTCACTACACCGCCCTCTACCTGTGCCTCCACCGCCCCCATGTCCTCCTGCGTCAGGGCCGCCAGGGCGCGGACGCTCACCTCGGCCGGCTCCACCCGAGCCCCGGGCACGATCTGCGCCACATCCAGCCGGACGCTGAACTCCCTGTCCCGCGGATACGGGAAGACCACCAGCTTGCCCTCGCTCTTCTCCACCTTCACGGACCCATCCGTGGTGATTTTGCCGAAATCGACGCTTGTGCCCGCCGGGTTGAGGTGGGCGGTGAAATCCGCCTGCTTGACCTCCACCGCGTCGGGCAGTTGCTCGGGCGGAACGAGGCGGATGTCGGTGACCTCGCCGTCTTCTCGCCGCAGCTCGAGACGGCCCAGCAAGATCCGGGTGCCGCCCGCCTCCCTGCCCCGGAGTGCGAGCCGTCCGCTCTCATTGAACAGCCCGATGACGATGTCGAAGGTGTCGAATGTGTCGGTCTTGACCTGTATCTCATAGGGGCCATCGACGATCTTGTCCCCCGCCTGCCAGGTGCCGGTGGGCCGGGGGAGACGGTGGTCCTGCTGGAACTCGATGTCCTGATTGCCCGACTTGCTTTGCTCGTTGGTGAAATGCACGAAGCAGTTGTAGTCGGCACCCAGAGCGGCCTGCACGTCCCACTCGTAGGTGAGGCGGATCTTGTCGCCCCCCAGGTACTCGAAGCCGGCGATGCGGGGCTCGATCTTCGCCGGGGGCGTGAGATAGGGCATGTTGAAGTAAGTCCGCGCATCGCAAAACAGGTACTCGGGACACTCGACGTAGTCGGCGAAGGCGCCGTCGCGCAACTGGGTGCAGACTTCCGTCCCCGGCCCGAGAGCCAGGAACCCCCATTGGGGCAGGATCCGTCCCTCCACCTCCCAGGGCTCCTGGCCCCAGTTCACCCACACGGTGAGCCCCGAGGCGTAACGGATCCGCTGGCGCTCGCGCTGGTTCATGGGTAGCGCCACGCTCGCGGTGACGAACTGCCCGTCCACCTCGTACACGATCTCCACCGTTCGGGAGGCCCCGTAGAGAGCCTGGACGGGGTGAGTCATGTGGTGCTCCTTGGCCACCCACTGGATGTTGTCCGTCTGGGAGGAGCCGATGAAGCCCACGTGGCCGTAGGCCATCTCCTGGGCGCGGTATTTGTCCACCTGCTCCGGGGTGCCGGCGTCCAGGCCGAGGCGATGGTCGTAGCCGCGCTCGAACCAGCGCTCGTAGTAGCCCATGCCGTGGTTCACCATCTGGGGGTGGATCTTGAGCAGATCGAAGTCAACAAACGCCTGGTGGTGCTCGCCGCCTGCAACCTGGGCCTCGACGCCATCGCACTTGCCCGCCCAGTAGAAGTGGTTGGCACCCTCGCCAAATAGCGGCCCCTCGTGGGTGTCGCGCATGTACTGGAAGAGCTCGCCGTCGTACTTGACCTTGGCCAGGGCCATGGCGGCCATGGGCTGATCGGCCTCGTGGTCCAGTTGGTGCCAGGGCGGGACGCAGGTGTGTACGTCCAGATAGGCGGCATTGGTTTCGAACCGCCGGTGGATCTCCGGCGAGTTCTGCCGGGCATAGCCCAGCGCGCGACTGCATTTGAGCCCGAAGCTCTGCACTCCGGTGCCGGCATTGAACCACGCGGGCGACGGCGTCCCATCGGCACGCAGCACCCTCGCCGAGGGGTCGTACGAGGGGGCATCGGGGTACAGGTCGATGTAGTTCTCATGCAGGGACCACACATAGCCGCACTCATTGGCCGCGCGCCCAAAGGCCACCATGCCCTCATCGCCACCAAATCTGGCATTGGCCGGGAGATGATCGGGCAGCTTCACGTCATATCCGTAGCACTGCCAGACGTGGGAGATGATGGCCATGTGGTCCACACCGTTGTCCTTCAGGGCGCGCAGGTTCTCGGCATCGCCTTCGTAGCTGCCCTTGTGGTGGCTCCAGATGTCCAGCATGATGCGGGGGGCGAGCAGTTCCAGATAGGGTGAGGGCGGGTTGGGGATATTGGGCAGCACCTCGTGCACGCTGGGCGATACGGAGACATACCCCGATTCAAGCAGCGTGTTGCGGGTACCGTCGGTCCCGGGCGCATAGCTCGCCACGCCCTGGGGGCAGGTGGAGGCGTGGGAGACGGTCCAGTCCAGGTATCTGCAGACGTAGAGCTGCTGATCGGGCAGGTACTCCAGGCCGCCCAACAGGTAGGGCACCGAGTAGGTGGTGCGGAGCGCGGCGCCACCCACGTGGCCGAGACTAAACTGTGACACGCGCGGGTCGGCGCAGCGGACCGCGACCGTCAGGGCCTTGCCGCGAATGCCCAGGTCCCACTGCAGGTCCAGGTCTCCGCCCGGGGCCGGGTATGTCCACACCAGGCGTACGCCGGAGCCGTCGGGGCTCAGGGCGGCTGAGGACAGCGTGCCCCCGGTGAGTGCGGAGGTCACAGTATCGCCGTCGACCTGTTGCAGCACCGTACAGCCGCCGCCCTGCGCCGGGCGGAAGGTGCTGCCGTTATCCACCCTTGCCGTCACATCATCCAGAGTCCCTGTCTCCGGCCGATAGACGTACTGCACCCGACAGTCGTTGCCCTCGTAGGAGAAGACGTAGTCACCGTCGCCGGACTGTGCCACCGCGTTGCGAAAGTCCAGCAGGTTACCGGGGACGACGCCGGCGGTCGGGTCGTTGGCCAGTTTCTGCAGGTCGGCGGAGACCACGGCCTTGTAGGCGTGGGTGGAGGTGAGCCGCTCCAGCTTCGCGGCGCGAGAGGTCTGCGCGGTGCCGGCGTGGATCTTGGCCCCGCCGAAGTACGAGTAATCCCACGAGGCATCGTTCGCGGGCCCCGGCTCGGTCTGCAGGCGGAGCGTGATCTGCCGCCCGGCATACGGCGACAGGTCGAAAGAATAGTCTTGCCACTCGGCCCTGTCGTGGTGTATATGCAGGAGCTCTGTGGTTCCGGTGTCCTGCACAATGTAGGCGCCGAAGGTGACTCCATCGCTTTTCCCGGGTACGGCCACATCCGGCAGCATGGCGATACCAAACGACAGAGTGATAGGGCGGACGTCGGGCAGTTGCAGTTGATAGTCCACCCAGACCTTGCCCGGCGGTACCCGCCAGGGGCTGTGCAGCAAGAGGGCGTCCCGCCCCAGGACCGAAGTGCGCGGCACGTAGGAGATGCCGCTTGTGTCCTCGAAGTGCCCGGTCCACGAGGGCGGCATCACCACGGGCTGCGAGTCTCCAGACTGATAGCTTACCGTGTAGATGCCGATGTCTCCGAGGCAAGTCTCACCCGGCGGCAGGGGCACCGTCGCGTCCTGAGCCAGTGCGGTGAGGGGCGCGATCGGGAGCAGGAAGGCGGCAAAGATGCGGGCGCCGGACATGTGGTACACACCTCTTCGGCGGGGATGTCCCGGCGCGGACTGTGCCGGGCGGAGTGGTCAAACCGAGCGGATCAACACCCATGGCATCATGCTGCCGGTGACGCCAAAGGCGGCCTGAGGGAGGCTACTTTCTGTGATGCTTGCATCCGCGATCGCGCTGGTGCTGGTGTTCTTGCTGGGTCTGCTACTGGATCGTCTTGATGCCGCTTCCGGGCAGGGCCAGAAGGCCTTTGCGCGACTGAGTCTCGCGGAGAGGAAGGCCAAGCGGCGCGCCCAGCACCGCCTGGACCTGCAGCACATCGCGCAGGTGTGGAAGAGGTAGGCCCGCCGGCGCGGTGCGGCGGGTCAGCGGGTCGCCACGCGGTCCTCCGGACCTGACGGCCAACGGCAATGGCGGCGCCCTCACCCCCGGCCCGCGTACCCCGCCAGACGGCGGCGCGGACGGGAGCAGGGGAGCACAGCCAACGGCATGCGGGCGAGACGCGCGCTCTCCCAGGGACGACAGTGGCTAACGACGGCGTGCCGACCCGCGGCCCTCCCCTACGCCTTCGTCAGCAGTACCGTGGCGATCTGCCACGGCTCCAGCATCAGGGTGAGCGCGCGGCCCTCGAGCTCCACAGCCGCCACCACAGGCTCGAGGTTGAAGTCGGTGCGGATCGGATTGGCCAGCCCCTCGGGCACCATGATCGCCGCCTCTGCCGGGCGCCCCAGGCTCTCATACACCCTGAGCACGTACCCCTCGCGCACCTCGTAGAAGGCGGACAGACGCACGGAGGGCGGCCAGATCGCCAGTTGGTCGTCGGGCGGCACCGCGGGCGGCGTCGTCGGCCCAACCGGCTTGACGGCGTTCAGCGGCAGCCGTGCGCGGTCCGAGGCGCCGCAGATGTCCGCATCGCGCCAGCCCGAGTCGTGCAGCACGATGCGGTGGCGAAACTCGTGCCATCCCAGGGCCAGGCGGTCCTTGGTCGTCCACTCCTCCCAGTATCCCCGGGCCTCCTGAAGCGCGGTGAACAGGATGTGCCGGAGCGTCCCCGCGGACTCGTCGTACGTCCAGTACTTGTCGCCATCGAGGGTGATGATGCTGACCCCGCGGGTCATGTCCGTCAGCGAGGCGAAACTGC
>CAYRFY010000655.1:0-4668 GCA_964423635.1 uncultured Armatimonadia bacterium
CGCACGTACCGTGCGACAATCGCGGGCCACCTATCCTCCTGGCGATATCCGGCCTTTCTCAGCCGTACTCAGCCGTTCTCCCATCTGTGTTCAGCCGTTCTCCGTGGAGCTCCGTGCTCTCCGTGTCTCCGTGGTGAGACGTCAGCCGTTCCCGCCGTTCTCAGCCGTACTCCTCTATCTCCCGGCCAACCACCTCACCGCATTCACCAGCACCGCCAGCTCCGCGCCTTTCGGCGCCACCTCCGCATCTCCCAACCCCAGGCCCACACACAGACCATTGGCCACGAAGCGCCCCTTGCCCACCTCGCCCGCGGCCACCACCGTATTCCCCTCCTCGTCATCCACCACCGCCGTCATCGCCCCGGTGATCGCGACCGTCGCGTGATCGTAATAGCTGTGCTCGAAGCTCTCCCCCACCTTCAGCCCGACGGTCAGCGGATGCTCGGCCGCGACGCGGGCAGAAGTCAGCTTGACGACACCGCTCCCGTGGCACAGCTCCGGGAAGAGCGGCGGGTGCTGCCGCAGACCCACAGCGTCGTGAGTCACCAGCAGGCCTCCGCCGGCGCGCACGTGCTCCACCAGCGCCCGCTTCGCCCCGAGCAACTGCTCCGGCGTTTCCGACTGCCGCTGGGGCACCACCAGCACCCGGCAGGCGGAGAGGTTGGCCTGATCCGGCCTGTACAGCGCCGCGGCCTCGATCCCCTCCACGGCGGACAGTGCCTTGAGGATCGCCTCCGAGCCGTAGCCGCCCATCAGGACGCCCACGCGGATGCCGTCGGTCTTGAACTTTGGTGGATCGTTGCGGCCGCGCAGCGTGTCCGCTTCGGAAACGGTCAGCGCATGCCACGGGCTGGTGCGCAGGATGAAGGGACGCACGTCACCTTCTCCGTAGACGACCTCTCCCGACAGCACCCACTGGTACGCGCCGGGCTTGTCGGCCCCTCCGGTGACCGTCTGGGTCCAGGTTGCCTCCCCGGTCGAGACACTTTCCCCGGCCTGTACCACCTCGCCGTCGGTGGTGCACAGGTCCCAGCGCACACGGAGCTGCTCGAGCCCCTCGGGTGCGAAAAGGTGCAGCCGCGCCTGGAACCTCTCCCCCACGGCCCGGGTATTGGCCGGCAGCCCCTCAGCCGGGGCGGGCAGTTCGGCGAACGCCTTCAGCTCCAGATAGTGGTGGGGCATCATGGTCACAGGGATCGAGGTGGCACCCAGGGCCAATCCGCGGTTGATGGTCTCGCAGACCGTATTGAGCGAGAAGATCAGGAAGCCGTCCGCTCCGCATTCCCTCGCGATGCGCACCTGGCGCGAAGCCTTCACCGGGTTGGACAGCGAGTCGTGGCGGTACGTCACCCCCAGGCCCGCGTACAGAGGCACCGAGCCCTCGAGGGCCGGGACCTGAGCATTGAGCCAGCGCCGCAGGCGGTCGTCATTATCTCCGGTGTAGTCCATGGGGCAGACGAAGTCCAGCAGGTACTCCTTGCACCAGTTCGGCCAGTCCTGCCCATCATTCTCGGGAGCACCGGGCAGGGCCGACCGCGCGGCCAAGGAGATCTTGACATCCGGATCGATGGCCCGAGATTCCGCGGCGATCTCGCGCACCAAAGAGGTCTGCAGCTCCTTGCGGAAAGCCTTGTACTGCTCGAACAACGTCCCGCCGGCGAAGCAGTCCCCCGGCCAGTTCTCCACCTTGACGCCGTAGGCGGCCTCGAACTTCGCCCGACAGCGATCGCAGTAGCAGTAGTCGCGGCTGGGGAAACGCATGTAGTCGAAGTGAATCCCTGCCGGGTGGTACTTGGCGGTCAGCTCCAGCATCGCCTGCTTCTCGATCTCCCGATTGCCCTCGTGGGAGGGGCACATCCACACCGTGCCCCCTGTCGAGGGGTCCTCGACCATCGGCTTGCCGGTCACGCTCACCATGCAGCGCCCCTGCTCGACGAACTCATCTCGCCTCGCCGCATCGCCGCCCAGCATGCACCAGTTGATCCGCCACACATGCACCTCGATGCCGTGACGCGCGGCGGCCTCCAGACACAGGGCCATCTCGTCCCGCTCGCTGCTCTGGGGCAAGACCTCGCTGGGGTACGAGGCGAAGTTTCCCGAGCACATATTGGGGAAGATCGCATTGAACCCCGCCTCCTCCAGGGCCGCCATGGTGGCCTCCCAGTCCCGCGTCCCCCCTCCTGACCACACACCGCGCAGCTCCCCGTCTCGCGAGCCGTACGTGGCGGCGACGCAGTCGGCGGCGAGGCCGGAGGCGCTACGGGCCGCCTCCAGGGCGACCTCATACCGCTTGTCCGCCAGGGCCGCCCTGGCCTCGGCAAGCGTGCCCTCAACCCGCTCTGCCAGCGCCTCGGCCGCCGCATGGCCGGCCGCCTGCTGCCGCAACGCCTCCAGCGACGGGACCTCGGCCACGGTGAACACCGAGTCGATGGCCCCCTGCACCGCCCTGTCCCACAGGTGCGGCAGGAAATGCCCCACCACGGCCAGCACCAGCATCCCCTGCTGCCCCGCATCACCCTCGTGCAGCACGTGAGACATGTACGCACCCCGCGGCGAGAGAATCACCGCCGCAGTGCCGGTGTCCTCGCCGCCATCCGTGTACCAGCGGGCAATGACCCTGGCGTCACCCACCGGCTCGCACAGCGCCAGGTTCCGCGAGGTCTGCTTCACGCTCGCGGGGAACCCTGCAGGCCGGTCCTCCCCGAAGCGCATCTGGGCGTACTGCCCCTCGAAGTCCTGACGTCTGGAGCCGGTGTTCTTGACCCCGATCGCGTCCAGCACAGGGCCCGGCACCGTGTAGAAGAGAAACGCCTTGCCCCCGTCGGTGATGAATCGGACCAACTGCGCGGTCTCGGTCTCCGTCCAGTTCGCGCTGTACGGGAAGATGGCGAGCTTGTAGCCCTCCAGCGCTCCCTGCTCCACCTGCTCCTCGCTGAGGAGACTGAAGGGGACGGACGCCTGCCGCAAGGCCGCTTCGACCTTGGCCGAGAACTGCGCCGCTGCCCGCCCCTCAGACGGGTTCTTTTCGATCGTGAAGGTGCCTCGGACCACGGATACTTCCGGCGTCTGACCGCAGGCCACGACGGTGATGAGTGACAGCAAAAGTGCAAGGCTTTTCATGTGGCGGCTCCTTGGCTACAGCGGCTGAAGGCACGAGACGACTGCGGTTCGATGACGAGACAAGGGCACGCGAACGGCGGCGCACTGTAGGGCGCGGGCCTGTACCGCGCCGCCGTTGGCCACCCGTAGGTCGGGCTTTCCACTCACACTATGAAGGTTGCGGCAAAGCGCTTAGCCACCTCGCCTAATCCCCCGCACATACTTGTGGCGAGGCGCTGGGTCGTGCCTCCCCCCGCCTGCGGGGGGATTGAGGGGGGCGCCGTACGGCCGGGGGTCCGCAAAGGCCGGCCTTCCCCGCAGGCGGGGAGGGAGCACGGCCAACGGCTCCTCTCCGCCCGCCCCTTACTTCGCCAAACGGCGGAGACGGGACGGGAGAGACGATCCCGCCCGGCGGGATCGCCGCCTGGCCGTGCCACCGCTCCCCTACCCCTTCAAACGTCATGAACTGCACCCACACAAGCGTCTAGTGCCGACCCAGCGACGGGAAGGACTCCGGATGCCAGGAGGGAACCCGGCGAGTGATGGTGATGGCGTACACCGTCGCCGCCCCGGCCTTCTTCAGCGCTCGCGCCGCCTCATACAGCGTGGCCCCCGTAGTACAGACATCGTCCACCAGCAGCAGCGACCTGCCCGCTATCTTTCCCGGGGACCCGCTCCGGAACGCGTTGTGCAGGTTCTTTTCACGCTGCGTGGGCGAAAGACCGATCTGTGGCGTGGTGTCCTTCACGCGGATCAGCACATCCGCCCACACGGGTTTCTCCAGATCTCGCGCCATCTCCTTGCACAGCAAGAGTGCCTGGTCAAAGCCGCGCCAGCGCCGGCGCCTGGTATGCAGGGCGGCGGGGACCAGGGCATCGAAGTCCTCCCACGGGAGATGGTGGGGGCGGGCGCGCTCGTTGAGCACGCGCCTGGCCAGCATCTGTCCCAGCGGCCTGGCCAGCGAATACTCACCATTGAACTTGAAGCGGATGATGGCCTCGCGCAGGGGACCGTAGTGCAGCGCCACCGCGCGCGCTCCGTCCAGGGCCGGACGCTTGCGCTCCCGACACTGCTCGCACAGCGGCCAGCCGTGGGCCGCGGGGGGCTCCGGTTCGCCACAGCGTCGGCAGTAGGGCCCCTGGATGTACTCGATCAGGGCCTCACATTCACGGCACAGCATGGGGTAGGCGCGGGCACCGCAGCCCGCGCAGCGGGGAGGGACGATCAGATCGAAGATCTCCAGAGCCAGTGCCGAGACACGGCTCAACGCGGTGTCGCTTCGCATGGCACCGAGTACGACCAGTTGTGATGGCGGCGAAGCAGAAGCAGTCTAGATGCCCATGTAGGCATCTAGTACGCCCCGACCTCGTAGGCTCGATCGTACATGGCGACGATGTTCTCGGCGGGTCCGACGGCCTGCAGGTTGTGGCAGGGGCCCAGGATATAGCCGCCGCCGGCGCCCAGGATGCGGATGTTGTCATCCACCTCCTGCTTGATCTCCTCTATCGAGCCGCGAACCAGCGTGATCTGATTATCCATCCCGCCCATGAAGGCGATATCTCCGCCGAA
>CAYRFY010000656.1:0-4660 GCA_964423635.1 uncultured Armatimonadia bacterium
CGATCACGCCGTTCGTGAACGTCCCGCAAGGCGGGATCGGGCTTTCCAGCCCGACTCGGCGAGCCGGAAGGCTCGCCGCCGGGCCGTGTCGCCGCCCCCGGAGCAAACTCCGCGCCGTGCTCGTCGGTTTGAGGCGGAGCTTCGCTAGCCTTCTGCCCTCACCGTCTCGTAGATCAGGTCGTAGGCGAACACCAACTCCTCGATGGTGCAGTGGTCCTGGACGAAGTGAGTGGTGCAGTACAGGAGCCCGCCGTCACGGAACATGCCCAGCACCCTCAGTATGTCGTCCCGGAGAACGTCCAACTTGCCGAAGCCGATGGTGGTCTGCACGTCCAGGCCACCCATGGCGGTGATCCTGTCCCGGTGCTGATCGCGGAACATCGACAGGCTCATGCCCGCGGATTCCTGCCACGGGTGCACCACGTCATAGCCCAACTGGAGCACGCCATCGATGACCGATGTAGTATTGCCATCGCTGTGGAGGCTGACGAGGGCGCCCCTGGCCTTGACGGCGTCGCATGTGATCTTGTGGTAGGGGAAGATCAGCTCCCACCAGGTCTGCGGGCTGAACAGCAGGGCGTTTTGGGAGCCCCAGTCATCGGAGTTGTGGACCATGTCGACACCGATGTCCAGGCAGTTATTGGCGAAGGCCCGGTTCCACTCGGCCTGCCTTTGGTACACCCGGTGAAGGTCCTCCGGATACAGAGCCAGGTACATCAGGTGGTTTTCGATGCCAAACACGCCGTTGTTGGCCTCGAAGATGCCGGGGGTCTGGACGTAGACGAAGCGTCCGCGCCGGTCCTTGTGATGCGCGATGGCCTCGCGGATGTTGGCATAGGGCTCCATCTCGTCGGGGTCTGTCATGGGCACGTCCAGCAGGTCCCGGGGGGTGACAGGCTGTCCGGCGAACTGGGCGAAGGCGCCCTCGGCATAGCAGGCCGGGCCGCCGAAGAGGTGTGCGAAGTCGAACTCGTAGTGGTCCTCGAAGGCCTCCACGGAGCCGAAACGCTCGGTGATCTGGGGCTCGAGGTTGGCCCAGACCCAGGCGTAGACCGGCACGCGATCGGGCTTTTGGTGGCGGATGGTCTGGATGACGCGCTCTCTGGAAAGCATAAGTTGCCTCGCTGGTCTCGGGCGGTGGATGTGTGGGATCTGGGGGCTTGGTCCTCCCCGAAATGCTGGGCGAGCCGCGGCCGAAGGGTTGTCTGCCGTACTCCCCCTCCTCCCGTCTCGCCCGCCGTCTGGGCGAGTAAGGGGGCCGGGGGGTGAGGCGCCGTTGCCGTTGGGCGGGTCCGCAGGACCGCCCGGCCCTCACCGCCCCCGGTCGTAGCTTTTCATCGCTTCCACCGTCTCCGCCTTGTCCGGCGGCAGGCCGATGTAGTTCGACTCCCACAAGAGCAGTTCCACCGCCCCCAAGTCCTGAGCCAGCTTCACCTCGGAGGCGAACTGGTCCGGAGAGCCGATCCAGCCGTAGAGCCAGAGGGCCACCTTGCCCCCGGTCTCCTGCTTCAGCCATTCGAAGGCCTTCTGGGGGGTGCCCTCGCCCCGGTAGTATCCGGCGACCACGGCCTCGTCGACGAGACCTTCCTGCGCCCACGTCCCGATGTCGCACAGCAGACCCCGCCTGCTGTCGGCATACGGGGTGTCGTCCGGGGCTCCCCGATAGCTCCAGGGATGCTGGACCATGACGGAGATCACCGTTTCAGGGTTGTGGGCCTTGATGGCGCGATGGGCCTGCTGCATGAACAGGGTCTGCGGTTCACACCTCACCGTTACCCAGCGCTCATCGTCGTTTGCGACCTCATGTGGGTCCACGCCATAGAGAGTGGTGAACCGCTGGACATTGGGGGCTTCGTAGCCGTGCAGAGCGACACCGTCGCCGTCGGTATGTGGGTTATCCCGCACATCGCCGGTGCGGATCCAGTCGAAGAACACGCCGTCCGGCTCGTAGGCGAGGATCTCGTCGAGCAGGGCCAGCTTGTATGCTCTCACCTGCTCGAAGGCGAAGCTCTGCTGCGAGCGGTACACGCGGCCGTCGCGCTGGACCCAGCGGCTCTCGGGATGCTCGCGGGTGTAGCGGCTGGGCCAGCCGTAGCCGTGGTCGTCCTCGTTGATCGTCAGCCAGGCGTGGACCTCCAGACCGATGCTGTGGCCGTAGTCCATGGCGGCCCGGAAGGTGTCGAAGCTACCGTAGTCGACCTTGGACATCTTCTCGATGATCGCGGTGTATCCGTGGTCGACCCAGTAGTTCACCGGCTCTCCCCGATCGAAGGGCTCCAGAAGCTCGCTGGCGTAGCAGGCCTTGCCGCTGTCGAAGCAGCGCCAGTAGACCCGCTGCCAGCCGCAGGCTTTGGCGCGGTCCAGGATCTGCTTCACACCCTCGGGCCCCCAGGCGGGCGGCGGCTCATTGGCCAGGATCCAGTCGGAGTGCGTCACCGGCGAGGACAGGCGTACCCGAGCCTCGTCGGGTGGGAGCTGACAGCAGGTGATGCTGGGGAGCAGGGCCAGCGGCAGGGTCAGGGCCAGCGATGTGCGTGATGACATAGGAGGGGCTTCCTTGGACGACGGCGAGTGGGTGGGCCAGGTGAACGGAAGCATTCGCCGTGCTCGCGGTGTCTCCTCCTGCTGTCGCGCCCGCCACGACGGCTTGGGAGGCCTGCGGGCCCGCGGTGGCGAATTGCCCACGACTATCCGGCGGTACAATAACAGCGTCGGGACCAATGCTCCGACGCTGTCCGTGATTGTCGCGTCGTTTCACCGCACCATTCGGGTCAACAGGAGACGCAGACCGTGCAGCATCGACTTTCCCGCAGCCGCTGTTGGCGCACATCCTCCATCGTCGGGGGGGCACTCGTGGCCTCCTTGCTGTCCGTGATAGTCGGCTGTCCCGCGCCCAGGCCGGAAACCACGACCGCCTTTGAGGCGGTCGCGCCTTCGGCCGCAGCGGGCTCGGCCACGCAGCCCGGACCGGAAATCGGCACCGTCACCCACGAGGGCAGGCAGTTCACCGTCTGCACGGTGGACCTGGAGGCCTATGAGATCGAGCTGTACTGGCGAAATGAGAACAAGGAGCCGTTCGGAAGCTTCACGGCCCTCGATGAGTGGTTGGCAGGGCGTGGCCGCAAGCTCCTGTTCGCCATGAATGCCGGCATGTATATGGAGGACCTGACACCTGTGGGCCTGTACGTCCAGGACGGTCAGGAGCTGCGCGCGCTGAACCTGCGCGAGGGCAAGAGCAACTTCTGCCTCAAGCCGAACGGGGTATTCGCCATCACCGAGGACGGCGCGGTGGTGGTGCAGTCCTCCCGCTACCGGGAGATCGAGGAGGTCACCAAGCTGGCGACCCAGTCGGGCCCGATGCTGGTCATCGACGGGGAGCTGCACCCCAAGTTCTCCGCCACATCGCAGTCGCGGCTGTTCCGCAATGGCGTCGGGGTCGTCTCGCCGGAGAAGGTGGTCTTCGCCATCAGTGAGGGCCCGGTGAACTTCCACGAGTTCGCGGTGTTCTTCCGCGATGGTCTGGGGTGCCAAAACGCGCTTTATCTCGACGGGACCATCAGTAGTCTCTACTCCGAGCGGCTCGGACGCTGTGACTGCATGGTGGGGCTGGGGCCGATCCTGGCCGTCACGGGCGAGTGCGCCGGTCCACGGTAGCCTGCCGGCGACCCACCCGGGGGGAGCGGCCGGTCGGCCCGCGATTGCCGCGGGCTTGAGGCAGGATCGCCGGCGTGGCCGCGCTTCGCTGCAGCGCCCGACGGCTTGCGAGACCAAGGCAACGAAAAGGGGCGGCCTCCCAGGCGCCACGACGCCGGGTCCGGCCGCCCCTGCCACCCGCGACGGAAGACCTACTTCCCCTTCCACGGGTCCTTGCCGAGGAGCACGTGTCCGGCGCCCAGGACCTGCCTGGGCTCGCCCTCGAACTTCAGCTCGATGACCGTCGCCAGCTTGTCCGGCGCCTCCTGCGGCAGGCCGGACAGCACCAGCCGGTCGCGCACCTGGCTGAACTTGACTTTCTTCCCACCCATCAGGCGCGCCTCGGTGATGTCACAGACCAGCCCACCAATGGCCAGCTCGCTCCCCGGCCAACGGTTGCAGTGGTAATACAGCGTGTCACCCTTGCGTGTGAAGGCCCCCAGGATGCTCCAGTCCTGCTGCATCGGGTCGGTGGCCTCGTAGACCGAGGGGCCATAGCGATCCAGCCACTTCCCCACCTCGCCCAGTATCCTGGGGCAGGGCGAGGGCACGGTGCCGTCCGGCGCCGGACCGATGTTCAGAAGCAGGTTGCCTCCGCCCGCAGCCACCTGACGCAGCATCCCCACCACATTCCAGGCGCTCTTGTAGTTGGTGTCGATGGGGGTATAGCCCCAGGCATCATTGAAGGTCATGCAGGCTTCCCACATGCGGTCCTCGGGCACGATATGGCCTTCGGGCGTCCCGAAGTCTCCGGGGATCTGGTTGCGGTTATTGATGATGATGTCCGGCTGCAGCTCGTAGACCATCTTGTTCATCTGTTCAGATTCCCAACCCTCGGCGTCCAGGGGCCAGGACACGTCGTACCACATGATATCGATCTTGCCGTAGTTGGTGAGCAGCTCGCGGATCTGGCCGTGAATGTAGTCGATGAAGCGCCGGCGTGCCTTCTCGTTGGTCTTGCAGCGGG
>CAYRFY010000657.1:0-4656 GCA_964423635.1 uncultured Armatimonadia bacterium
TGTTCCTCGGGTGAGTCCACGTAGCGCAGGAGCTCGGGCTCGGACCAGGTGAGGTAGTCCTCGGAGGTCGCCACACGGATGTCGCGCAGGCCGTCGTGGAAGTCGCGGAAGTAGGCCCAGTAGTGGCCGCGGTCCGCGTCCCAGAACGTGAGGTTCTGGCTGTCGAAGGCGCCCTTGGTGATGATCGGCCCGTCCTTGAGGGGAGACCAGTGGAGGCCGTCGGAGGACTTGTAGGCCCATAACCCGCCGGGTCCGGAGGCGGTGGCTTTGTACTCCTCGCCCGGGCGGCAATTGGGGTTTGCGTCCTTGTAGACCACGAAATTGTCGGCGTTTTCCCGGGTCCAGACGATGTTATTGTGCGTGTTCCCGTCGTATTCCACGATTCCCAGGTCGGGCTTGGTCCAATGGATGCCGTCCTTGCTCTCGGCGTAGCAGGCGTAGATGCCGTGGCTGGTGAGAGCCGAGCCGTCCTCCGTGGTGAGCTGGTAGCCGATGTAGTAGAGCTTGAACACATCGCCATCGCGGAAGACGTCGTAGAAGCACGAGCCCGTGCCTTCCCAGGGCTCGTCGTGGACGAGCACGATCTCACGGGGAGTGGGGTGGTGAAGCCGTAGGGCGGCGCCGCCGGCTAGATGGTCGATGAGGGTGTCGTCGACGAACAGCTCCAGGCGCGAGCCGATGTCCGGCGGCTGTGTGGCGTTGGGTGGGGTGGTCAACTGCGGGCCCCTTTCGCGGATTTCCTGTGCCCCGGCGGCTGTAGCGAGAGACAGGGCGGTGATGTGCAGCAGGAGCAGTAGTGGCTGCAGTGTGGTGGAACGCATGGGAGATGCCCTCCGGCCGGCAGGCGCACCGATGATCGCCGGCAGCGCAGGGTTCGCCCGGGGGCGGCGGTGTCCCTCCCCGCCCCTGCCCTCCCCGTCGTAGCTGTTCCCTGTCAACTGCCGTCGTTCACCGCTCTCCGTGCTCTTCCTCCGTACTCCGCCGTTCTCCGTGTTGAGTCCGTTGACGTGTGCCGCTGGTCGTTTGCCGTTCGCCGCCGTCTCTCGCCGCACTCCCCACGCCCAGACCCCACGGGAAGGCCTGCTCCCCCTCGGCGCGGAATGCCTCCGGAGTCCCAGCACCCACCGCCGCCTCCGGGAGGACCCATCAACGTGACCCGCCTGATCCCACTCGTGCTGGCCGTCATCTGCAGCTTCGCCGCCGCCCAACCGTCTGTCAACGTCAGGGACTTCGGCGCCCTGGGCGATGGCAAGACCGACGACACCGCCGCGATCCGCGCCGCCATCGCGGCGATCAAGGGCATCAGTGACAAGTACCTGGGGACGCCGTACTACTGCGAGATGCAGGAGCTGGTCTTCCCCCAGGGCAAGTACGTGATCTCCGATACGCTTAGCATCGGCAATGGGCGTTTCCGGGGCGATGGGGCGATCATCGAGCAGACGAACCCCGAAAAGAGCATCTTCGCGGCCAATAGCGCCTGGCGCATGGACATCTCCGGCTTCACGTTCCTGGGCGGCAAGAGCCACCTGGTGCTGCACAACCCCAATATCGACACCGGTCAAATCCACATCGACAACTGCCGGTTCTACGCGGCGGGGCAGGTGGCTTTGGATGTGGACATCGTCTCCACCACACTGGCGGTGCGTGACTGCATCTTCCTGGCCTGCCGGCAGGTGTGGATCAACCGCGGCTGCGACCAGGCGGTGATGCGCGATTGCTGGATCACCACGGACGCCGCTATGCGGGACCTGGCCGCCATCGAGCACCGCGCGGGGCGACTGACGATAGAGAACCTGTGCGGCGTGCCTTTGGTCAACGGTAGCGACCAGCGCTGGATCGACAACTACGGCGGCAATCTCACCTGCCGCAGCGTGCGCTTCGGCGGGGAGGGCGGAGGCTTCACCCCTGTCGTCAACTACGCCCGCTACGGCACCACATGGGGTCCGACTATCACCCTCGATGATTGCCTGGTCTGTGCCAATGGCAATGCCCGGCGCAATTGTGCCGTCCACTGCGAGGAAGTGCCCAATCAGATCCAGATCCGCGACTGCATGCTGGCGGGAGCCACGCCGGTTGCGGTGCGGGCGGATCTGGACCTGCGCACCTACTTCGCCGCACCCTCCCCGACAGTCTTCAGCTTCCTTGCCAGCGGCAATGCCGGGGTCAACGCCGGTGCGCTGCCGGAGCTTCTACAAAGGCCCATCGTCCATGCTCCCCCGGCCAAGGGCCTGACGGAGGAACAGACGCAGGCGGCGCTGGCCGTTGCCGAGGCCGCAATCGCGGGCACCGCCGGGGAGGACGCCACAGGCGGCGAGTTCGGCGGCCACCGGCAGCAATCGGAGGCGGGCAGGTACGTGGACCTATCGCCCGCGAGCGTGAAGTGGCACCTGGATGATTTCATGGATGCCACGGCGGAGCGCAATTCCGAGCACCTGGCACTGCGCCCGGTGGGCGGCGATGTGCTCGTCCTGCGGCGCACGGAGGCGAAGGACAACTGGCCCCATGTGACGATGGAAAGCGTGCGGCTCGATCTGGACGAGACCCCGTACCTGACATGGAAGCAGAAGCCCACGGGCTCGGAGGCGCCCGGCACGTATGCGGTGCGGGTGCTGGACGAGGCGAGCGGCACGGAGCTCTTGCTGGAAGAGGATTACTACGAGCCCTGGGATGACTATCGGGCCTACAATCTGCGGGAGCTGCTGAAGGCCGGGGGAGAGAGGACCTTGCGGATCCGGTTCTACTATCTGGGGATCAAGCACATCGAGAAGGAGGCGGTGATGGCGCAGCCGGGCGACTACCTCGTGCTGGATTTCCTGAGGGGCGAGAGGGAGTAGGGGCGCCGCGGGCAGAGGGGTGGGCCTGTGTCTCGTCACCGCTCGCGTCTCCCGCTCCCGCAGGGCCTGACCGGGAGACGCGAGCGGCCGAGGTTTCACCGCGGATGACAACACCCGGCCTCCTAACGTAGCAGCGTGACGAACAGGCGCCCCGGACCATCGGCCGCGGTGAAGTCCACCTCCGCCACGTAAAGCTGCGGGCCCTCTGCCCAGAATGGGTCGTCTCGCTTCGCGGGCAGCGGCAGGGTGACGGTCCTGGTCTCACCGGCCGCGAGGGTCTCCACGGCCTCTGTCAGCACGCCCTCCACGTATTGGACGGGGAGGCGGAAGCGCACCCACACCTCACGCAACTCCACCTCCGGCCTGCATTGGAGGCTCATCTTCCCTGCTTCATCGATGCCAAGCAGCATGTGGACCCGCGGAAAGTCCTCGCACGCCGCGGGCTCCGCGGGAGTGTCGCTTGGCCCGGCCATGTGGATGCTGCCGATTCTCGTGGGCAGCGTCTTGCCGGCAGCGTGCGGCACGTTCACGATGGCCCGTCCTTCCGTTGACCTGACCTCCACTCGCGCTTGGTCCACGGTGACCGCCTCCACCTGACCGCCCTCCACCACGCAGGTGAGCGGAGTCATCGCCCCCAGGTCGGCCGGGTGCGGGCGGTGTAGGGTGTAGCAGCGCACCGCCGCGTCCGCCTCAGGCGGGAGGGCCTCCAGGCGGCTGCGGTGGACCTGCCGGTGATATGCGGCGTACTCGTCCTGATTGCAGTACCACCAGTTGTCTCTGCCCGCGAGGTCCTCCCGGAACAGCTCCTCGAGCTTGCGCCACTCATCCCCCGTCTGCCAAGGATGCACGCCCAGCGAGATGCAGCGGGAGTGCTCGCTGAAGGCATCCTTGAGCTCCAGGATCTTGCCCAGGCGCTCCCGGAATTGCTGGGCATTGACCTCGCGATCCCCGGGTACCACCTGCAGGACGCTGGAGAACTCGTCCTTGAGCAGATAGGGGTTCTCGCGTACGAAGTCCAGGTATAGGCAGTGCGAAAACCCGGCGCGGTGCAGGGCGCGCGTCGTGGTCTCCCAGAGCCGGGGATGGTCGTCGCTCTTGAACTGACCGTACGGAAAGGCGAAGGTGGCCATTGGGCAGTCGGTCTGGGCCTCGCGCTCCACGCGGTTGGCCAGTATCTCGTAGAAGGCGGCGCCGGGCGTGACTTCGGCCAGTTTCGGGTGGGTCTGCGTATGGCCGCCCACGGAGCAGCCGTCCTGCATGAGCCTGCGCGCATAGTCGGCTCCGAACTGCCCCTTTGCATCGGTCTGGTTGAGGTAGAACGTGCCCTTGAGCCCATTGCGGGCCATGACCTCGCGCATGGTCAGGCTGCCTGCGTGATTGTCGTCCCAGCGGGCCGACAGCGCCCATTCGCGGCCATCAAACACGGGAGCGAACTGGATAGAGGCCTGCGCGGCCTGTTCCGCGGAGGCGAAGCGGACCTCGACTCGCTGGGTGTACATGCGCAGCGGAGCGGGAGGCTCCAATTGGGCGGTGGAAGACACAGTGATGCCCAGCGCCGCCAAGGCGGCCTGACACAGGGCAATGGGTCTCGTCGGGTTCGTCACGATGCTTGCTCCTTGATGCTGTGGCGGTTGGTCACAGGATGGGGTCTGGGGCCTGCGGTGCCCCCAACGGATCAACGGCGTGACCGGCTAACGTCGTGGGGCTCCGCCCCACACCCCGCCAGGGGACCGGTCCCCTGGACCCCGATTAGTACGGCACGGCATGTCCAACACAAATCAATAACCCCTCAACAAATCAACAACATAACCAACTAACGTCG
>CAYRFY010000658.1:0-4653 GCA_964423635.1 uncultured Armatimonadia bacterium
GCCTGTCGCCGAATCTGATGGACCCGGACGCCGCCAATCGGCAGGCCGCCATCGCGCGCTTTGAGGGGGTCTTGCGGGCAGGGGCGAGCATGGGGGTGCTGACCTACAACGCTTCGACGGGGGCCGTGCTGGCCGAGGGCGCCGGGTACATGGAGTTTGACAAGAACGGCTCGGCCGCCGCCACGGACGAGCAGTGGGAGTGGGCGGTGGCGGGGTTCCGGCACCTGGGCGCCGTGGCGGAGGAACTCGGCGCCGTCATCGCGTTCGAGGTGCACAATTGCCTCATCCACGACCTGGCGGCATCGACGAAGAAGCTGCTGGAGATGATTGACTGTCCCGCGGTGGGCGCGAACCTGGACATGGGCAATGTGTTTCTCAATGTGAAGGGCGAGTCTCTGCCTCAGGCCATCGAGATCCTCGGCGACCGGATCTATTACGTGCACCTGAAGAACGGGCACATCGTCCGGGGCGGCGGCTGGTTCCTGACCCACATCTCCGACGGCGACATCGACAACCGCCTGTTCCTGCGACAGCTCAAGGTCCGCGGCTACAAGGGCAAGATCTGCCTGGAGGCCCCCAGGCCGGGCGACCGCGACTACTTCGCAAGAGTCGATCTGGCCTACGTCCGCGGCCTGCTTCAGGACCTGGGGTGGGAGTAGAATCGGGCAGTTGACGACGCTTCCGCCGGAGGATAACGCCGGGCCGCGAAGATACGGCCGGAAACCACGGTCTCACCGAGAGACTTCCGGCAGACGCCATTCAAGCGCGCTATAGGCATCGCGAACCACACTTCCGAGGCAACCACTATGCTTCCCCTGTTTGAGCGCTACCCCAGACTGGCCCAGAACCTGCCCCGGGTCTCGCTGGGCAGCTACCCCACCCCGGTGCAGAGGGCGGAAAAGCTGGGGGCCGCCCTGGGCCTGGATGCCCTCTACGTCAAGCGCGATGACTTAAGCGGCGAGGATTACGGCGGCAACAAGGTGCGCAAGCTGGAGTTCATACTCGCCGAGGCCCGGCGTCAGGGCCTGCAGGAGGTGCTGACCTTCGGCGGCGCGGGCTCCAACCACGCCCTGGCCACGGCGGTCTACGCCAATAAGCTGGGCATGCGGAGCATCTCCGTGCTCACGCCCCAGCCCAGATCGCCGGGGGTGCGGCGCAATCTGCTCATGAGTCATCGCTGCGGCGCCGAGCTGCACCTGATCCAGGGCTTCGACCAGCAGGGGCCCACCGCCGAGCGCCTCTGCGAGGAGCACTGCGCGCGGATCGGCAAGCGGCCCATGGTCATCCCCACCGGGGGCTCCTCGCCACTGGGCACCGTGGGCTCGCTCAACGGCGCCTACGAGCTGAAGGCCCAGATCGACGCCGGGCAGGCGCCGTTGCCGGATGTGATCTACGTCGCCCTGGGCTCGATGGGCACCGCGGTGGGGATCGTGCTGGGCCTGAGGGCTTTGGGTTTGCCCACAAGGGTGGAGGCCGTGCGCGTGGTTCGCGACACCCTGGGCAACCGTGCCGCCATGGCGGCGCTGGTGCAAGAGACCACCGATTTGCTCCGCGAGGCGGACCCGTCTTTTCCGGATACAGGTTTCACCGAGGCCGACGCCGGTGCGGCGATCCGCGACGGGTACTACGGCCAGGGCTATGCCGTGCCCACGCCCGGCGGGCAGGAGGCCGTGGAGCTGGCCCGCAGCACCGAGGGCATGGCTCTGGAGAACACCTACACGGGCAAGACCTTGGCCGCGGTGGTCGAGGACGCCCGTCGGGGAAAGCTGGCCGGCAAGACCGTGCTGTTTTGGAACACGTACAACTCCAGGGACTTCTCGCCGCTGCTTGCGGGGATGGACTGGCGGCAGCTCCCGGATGAGTTCCACGGGTATTTCGAGTGATGAGCGAGGACCGGCGAGGCTCCGCCTGCAAACGACGAGGCGCTCGCTGAGGGCTTCTGGGGCCGGACGACGGCGGTCGTCCCGACGCCGCGCCGGGCTGGGAACTCACATTATGCAGGTTATTGGCAGACGCCGACTCACGTCGCCTCACCCCCCCGCCCCCCTCTCCCTTACGCCCGCAAACACCCGCGGGCGACGGGAGGAGGGGGGAGAACGGCAGCACTTCCGCCGTTCCGGACGCGGCAATGGCGAAACATGGCTCCAGTGCGTTCATGCGTAATGTGGATGGAGAGCTCGAGCTCGCCGGGCGGGACGGTGGCCAACGGGCCGGTTGTGGCACCGGAACCTGCTTCAGACATCAGCCAGTGCATCCAAAGAGGAATCCGGACACGCCACCGGGAGGACGGCCCCATGGAGACGGCCATACTACTCGCCATCCTGTTGTCCCTGATTCTGTGTGTCACAGGGGTCTCGGCGCAGCAGGAGATGCGGGCGGCGTTCTTCAACTGGACCCTCGACGAGTATGCCCACAACAAGCCCGGGACAGAGGGCGGTAGCTGGCAGACGCGGATGGAGAAGCTGCGGGCAGACGGCTACAATGCCGTGATCCTCATGGGGCACCATTTCCGCTGGAACATCCTGGACCGGTGGCCGGAGACGGTGGAGGCGCTGGCCAGGCTGGCCGAGGTGGCCCACAGTCTGGATATGCGCATCTACGAGCATCACAGCGCCGCACTGTGCTCGGTAGACCGCATCCAGCAGCCTGTGGGCGACGGCAAGACGGTCCGCGACCTTCTCGAGATCAAGGCGGACACCGGCGAGCCCATCAACTATCTCTACAACGCCTACTGGCTCTGTCCCAACAACCCCACCTACCGCGCGGTCTACCTGGCCTACGTGCGGGCGATCTTCACCGGCGGCCGCTTCGACGGCTTCATGTGTGACGATGTGGAGATGCTCCCCGATGCCTCGGTGTGCGCCTGTGACTTCTGTGCCCGGCGGTTTGAGGGTCTCACAGGGGCCGGGCTGCCCGAGTTTGGTGACGACAGCTTCTGGTTCAACGAGGACAGCGGGCTGTGGCGGCGGTGGGTGCGCGCGAGGCAGACTTCCGTAGCCGACTTCTACCGTGACGTCAACGCCCTCTTGCAGGAGCTCGTCCCGGGGGCGCCGCTGTTCATCTGTCAGGCCGACCCCACCGGTGTCCTGGTCACCTCCAAGTGGGCCCTGGCCAACGACATCTTCGAGCCCTCGGTGGGAATTCGGTTCTGGGAGGACTGGCGGGGCGAGAATCCCGATTACCGCAAAGTCTGGCGCCGGGCGGTGCTGAACCTCACGTATCTGGACAATGTCGCCGGCCGGCGCAAGCCCGTGCTGGACCTGTTTTACACCGGCACGGAAGAGCAGACCCAGTTGCGCTGGGCCTGCGATCGGGTGACCGGCGCCTGGTCCAGTACCGTTGAGGCCTGTCCGCGTGGCGAGTACATGGGACAGTTTCTGCAGCCGCCGCCCGGGGCGCCGGTGGCGAACGTCGCCATCGTGCATTCGGCGGCCAGCCGCGACTACCGCACAAGCAAGGACCATGTCCAGTGCTTCTGGGCCTGGGGTGAGGCCCTCGTGGATACCGGGGCCGGTTTCGCGGTGCTCACGGAGGACCAGCTCACCGATGTCGCGAAACTTACTTCCTACCGGCTGGTGATCCTGCCGGAGGTGGTCTGCCTGTCGGAGCAGGCCGTTGCCACGCTGAACCAGGCGGCCTCAGCCGGAGTGCGTGTGGCCTACACTCCGGGCACGGGAGCTTTCGATGAGACCGGAGCTCCAGCGGACCGCACCGCCCTGGCTGCGACGCCGCAGGCCGCCTCGTTGTCCCGCCTGATCGCTCCGGCGCCCGAGAGCCGCCGGGCGGTGCGGGAGCTGGCCAGATGGGCGGAGGTCCGGTCGCCTGCGCAGGTGCGGGGCGCCAACTCGGGCTACTGCCGGCTGTACGACGCCGGCGATGGCCGCTATCAGCTCCGCATCATGCAGTATAACCGCACCCCCAATAGACGCTGGCGCATCGTGCTCCCGGGGCTTTCCATCACCGCGGCGCGCCTGCGGGGCCCGGGCAAGGTGGAGCTGGACCTGGAAGTGCAGGGCGGCTCCGCCCTGGTGCCGGAGGGCACGGTGACGGGGTACTGCGAAGTCGACTTGATATGCTCATCGCCGTAGCCGGGCGCGACGTGTCCCGCCCGTGACAAAGGAGAATAGCTCATGCTACCGATCGCTCTTGCCGCCGTGACGCTGCCCGCCGCACTGCTGGCCGCGGTTCCCGACGAGATCATCTGCGAGGGCATCTACCCCGGGCATCTGCAGGGCGTGGCCACCAACGGCGTGGATGCCATCTACTGGAGCTTCACCACGGTGGTGGTGAAGACCGACCTGCAGGGCAAGATCACGGCGCGGGTCGAGGGCCCCACTCACCACGGCGACTGCTGCTGGGCCGAGGGCAAGCTCCATGTGGCGTGGTCCAACCAGTTCAACGCTCCCGGCGCCGATTCGAAGGTCTACATCTACGACGGCGAGACCCTGGCGCTGGAAAGGATCGTCCCCGTGCCGGAAGTGACCTTCGGCGCCGGCGGCATGGACTATTGCGACGGCCACTTCTTCATCATCAGCGGGCTACCCAAAGACTATGAGGAGAACTACGTCTACGAGTACGACGGCGAGTACAAGCACATCAAGACCCACGTGCTGCCCTCGGGCTACACGAACCTGGGCATTCAGACCGCCTGCT